>JAYVBU010000117.1:0-3565 GCA_043750335.1 Betaproteobacteria bacterium
TTGGCAGAACGCTGTGAGTGCGGGTTTGGTCTCGGGATAATAAGCGGCGAGTTGATTACGTAGGGCGTAAATTGACTGCGTAAACAGTAGCGCGAGTAAGACCGCGATGCTGCTGCCCCAGGCGATACCGCGCCAATGCGAGCGCTTCTCCTGGGAGCTGAGTTGAGATTGCAGGTCATTGAGTTTGTCGTGTAATTCTGGCGTGATGTACAAACCGGATTTGGGATTTTTTTCTATCTCATACGGTTCGTTTAATTCATCAATCAGATCGGGGTGGGTGCTGGCGGCGATTTCGCGATTTATTGCTTCTGCTTCGCGGTCGATTTGATCGTCGGTGGGGATCGGGAAGGTGATTGAAACGGGTTCTGAAATCGTGAGCGCCCGTATGTCGTAGGTGGGCATTTTCGGTGGGGCTAAATCGATTGCCGTTGCGCCTTGTTCGATTTCGTCTTCATCAAGCGGCGGTGCCATCAGGCTGAATGTTTCAATCGGCGTGACGAGGGTTTCAAATGCGTTGAAAACGTACGCGCATTTTCCGCAGCGCACTTTACCGCCATGCGCGTCGAGCTGCACGGGTTTGACCCGGAACACTGCGTGACAGGAGGGGCAGGTGGTTTGTAAGGTTTCGTTCATTGCCGGATGCCGCTAAGACAGGTCCAGCCTTCGTCGATAATAGCTGGGTGCATCATGAACCACTCACCATATAAGCCGCGCATTTCTTCCGCTTGCTCGGCCAGGATGCCAGACAGCACAATACGGCCCCCTTGCTGCACGCGCGAAGCGAGCATCGGTGCCATTACTTTCAGCGGATTAGATAGGATATTGGCGACCACGACGGCATATTGTGCACTAGGCGCTGCATCCGGCAAACAGAAATGCGCTTTCACCGCATTGCGCGCTGCATTGTCACGCGCCGCTTGCACCGCTTGCGGGTCGATATCAATGCCGGTGACTGCGCTCGCGCCCAAGCGTTTCGCAGCGATGGCGAGAATGCCCGAGCCACAGCCATAATCCAGCACGGATTCGCCCGCGCGCAGGTGCGCGTCCAGCCATTGCAAACACAGCCGGGTGGTAGGGTGGCTACCCGTACCAAAAGCCAAACCCGGATCGAGCACTAGATTAATCGCAGCGGTATCGGGTGCGGCATGCCACGAAGGGACGATCCACAGCCGGTCGGAAATTTTAATGGGGTCGAATTGCGATTGCGTCAACCGCACCCAGTCTTGCTCAGCCAGTTGTTCGATCTGATAGGGCGGTGGCGTAGGGAGATGCACGTCAGCACAAGCCTGTTGCAATACTGCGTCGATATCGGTGTCGATATCGAATAGCGCGCTGATCTGGCTGTCGTTCCAAGCTTCGGCCAGACAACCGGGTTCGCCGAAGATGGGTTGTTCGGCTTCCGTTCCGGCGTGTGCATCTTCGATGCTGACCGAGAGCGCGCCGAGCGCCATCAGCGCATCGCTCAAGGCGGTGGCCGTCGCTGAATCAGCAGGGATTTTGAGAACTTGCCACGGCATGTGTCAGTATCCAGGCTGCTAGGGGAAAAGTGCGAGGCATGCCTCGCTCACTCAGGACTTCTTCAGTGCTTCAAGCTTTTGGGTTAAATAATGAATCGATGCGCCACCTTCGACAAAGGCGCTATCGCTCATCAAATCCTGATGCAGCGGAATATTGGTTTTGATGCCGCCTACAATCATTTCGGACAAGGCGATGCGCATGCGCGCAATCGCTTGTTCGCGTGTGTCGCCGTAGGCGATGACTTTACCGATCATGGAGTCGTAGTACGGCGGCACGTAGTAGTTTTGATAGATATGCGAATCGACGCGAATGCCGGGGCCGCCGGGGGCATGGTATTGCGTGATGCGACCGGGCGAGGGTATCGAGGTGTAAGGGTCTTCAGCATTGATGCGGCATTCGACGGCATGGCCACGAAAGACGATTTCTTTTTGCTTGAAGCGAAGCTTTTCACCCGCCGCGACACGAATCTGTTCCTGGATGATATCCACGCCGGTGATGAGCTCAGTGACGGGGTGCTCGACCTGTACCCGCGTATTCATTTCGATAAAGAAAAACTCGCCATCTTCAAACAAAAATTCAAACGTGCCAGCGCCGCGATATTTTATTTTGCGGCAGGCAGCGGCGCAGCGCTCGCCGATTTTGTCGCGCAGCTTGGGATTGAGTAGTGGGGCGGGTGCTTCTTCGATGATTTTTTGATGGCGTCGCTGCATCGAGCAATCGCGTTCGCCGAGGTAGATCGCGTTGCCATGTTCGTCGGCCATCACTTGAATCTCGATGTGGCGCGGGTTTTGCAAAAACTTTTCGAGATACACCTCGGGGTTATTAAAAGCCGTGCCAGCCTCGGTTTTGGTCAAGGAAACGGAATTCAGTAGATTGGCTTCGGTGTGCACCACACGCATGCCGCGACCGCCGCCGCCGCCTGCCGCCTTGATGATGACCGGGTAACCGACTGCGCGGCCGATGCGCAGGATTTCGTCCGGGTCATCCGGCAGCGCGCCCTCGGAACCAGGCACACAGGGTACGCCGGATGCGATCATGGCGCGCTTGGCGTTAACCTTATCGCCCATCAGGCGAATCGTCTCCGGGCGTGGGCCGATAAACACAAAGCCGCTGGATTCCACACGCTCGGCGAAATCGGCATTTTCTGAGAGGAAGCCGTAGCCTGGATGAATCGCTTCGGCATCGGTCACTTCCGCCGCCGCAATGATCGCCGGGACATTGAGATAGCTCAGATTGCTTTGTGCGGGGCCGATGCACACGGACTCGTCGGCGAGCTTCACATATTTCGCCTCGGAATCAGCCTCAGAATGCACCGCGACAGTTTTGATGCCCATCTCGCGGCAAGCGCGCTGGATGCGTAGTGCGATTTCACCACGATTGGCGATTAGAATTTTTTCAAACATTTAAAACCTTTTTTGCCACAGAGGGCACAGAGGGCACAGAGAAAAAACACACAGGAACATCAGTCGCAAGCGCCGAACGGAGATTTACCAGTTCATCGTTTTTCTCTGTGTGCTCTGTGATCTCTGCAGCAAATGATTTAACCAATAATAAACAGCGGCTCGCCGTATTCGACCGGCTGGCCATTCTCGATCAAGATCGCCTTGATAACACCGCCCTGGTCGGCTTCGATTTCGTTCAAGAGTTTCATGGCTTCGATAATGCACAGCGTGTCACCGGCACTCACGCTCTGGCCAACCTCCACGAATACCTTAGCGCCGGGTGAAGCCGAGCGGTAGAAAGTCCCCACCATCGGCGATTTTACTGTGTGCCCCTCTGGCTCGGCAGGTGTGGCGGCAACTGCGGGTGCGGCGGCAACCGCAGCTGGTGCAGGGGCCATGCCGCCCCCCATCATGTGCATCTGTTGTGGCGAGGCAAACACCATCTGCGAGCCAGCGGCGTGGCGCGTGATGCGTACTTTTTCTTCGCCTTCGGTGATCTCAAGTTCGGCGATGCCGGATTCTTCGACCAAATCAATGAGCTTTTTCAGCTTACGTAAATCCATAGCGGTTTCCTTCTAAACTTATTTGGATAGCGCGTAATCGAG
>JAYVBU010000118.1:0-3538 GCA_043750335.1 Betaproteobacteria bacterium
TCATTGCCCGCTTGATCTGCGGCTTGTTCAAAACGTTTATCGCCCGCTGCCAGTTTAATGGCGAAAGGTACCGCCACCCCTAGTGCTGAGGCCGATTGCCACACGCGCGCTCCCTTTCGATCTGTCACAAAAGCGTAGAGGCCAGAGCCGGGTAAGCTGAAGCGCGCCTCGGATAAGGTATCGGGCAGGCTGAGCTTGCCTTGGCTATCCACTTCCGCTGCCGCGATGAGTAGATAGAGCTGCCCCAGCAAACGCTCTTGCCGCGCCGAGCGAGCGCTTTCATAAAACGCGCGATCTAAACCCAGCGCGGTTAATACAATAAAAATCGCCAGCACAAAGCTGGCGCTGAGGATCATGCGCTTGTTGAGCGACATCATGGCGCGGCTTCCGCAAATGTAAAACGATAACCGCGACCACGCAGTGTTTCAATCGGCATCAAGTCACCTTCTGGGTCGAGCTTGCGGCGCAATCGCCCAACTAGCACTTCCAACACATTGCTATCGCGGTCTTGGTCGTGGGGATAGAGATAATCGGCCAGCTCGCTTTTGGGCACGACTTTGCCGCGCTGTCTGATGAGATATTCCAGCAGGCGGTATTCATAGCTGGTGAGTTCAACCGGGTGGCCGCGCAAGGCGACGGTTTGCGCGGTTAAATCCAAGCTGAAGAGACCGCAGCTTAGGGTGTTGCTACCCGTGCCTACTGCGCGCCGCAGCAAGGCTTTTAAGCGCGCTTGTAATTCTTCCATCTGAAAAGGCTTGACCAAGTAGTCGTCAGCACCCGCCTCCAGACCTTGCACTTTGTCTTGCCAGGAGCCGCGTGCGGTCAGAATAAGTATCGGTAAATTTTTACCTAAAGCGCGCAGTTGCTTGATGATTTCGATGCCGGATAAACCGGGTAAGCCCAGGTCCACGATAGCGGCATCCAAGGGGTATTCACTAGCGAGATAGAGGCCATCTTTGCCGTCGCCGCTGACATCTACGGTATAGCCATCGGCTTCCAATTGGCGTTGCACTTGGTCGCGCAATTGCGCCTCGTCTTCGATAACTAGAATACGCATGCGCTCGCTATTCCATGCTGCCGGTTTCGGCATCCACCAACACGATGCGTACCTCGCCCTGACGTGTTAGCACTTTGATGCGATACATTGGCCGGCCTTGTTCGCGCACTTCTTGTGCAGCAAGTACGCGCCCGCCGGTATTTTTTTGCACGAGCTCGGTGGCGTCATTCAAACTCACGCGGGCTTTTTTACCTGCGTCAGCCATGAGCCATGTGCTGCGGCTGTTGTCAGCTCTGGCGCTGCTCGCTTGCGCTTGCAACGCCATGAGTGCTGCGAACATGAAAATAAAATATTTCATTTTATCTACCTCGATGCTGTTTCAAATTCTCCTCTCCCGCGATGCGGGAGAGGGCAGTCACTTTTGCGCTTAGTGTACGGCATGCGGCTTATCTGCCGGAAGTGTTGCGTGATCCATCACCTACTGCCGGTGTCACCGACACCTGCACCGGAATTTGGCGACCCGGTTGATTTTGCATCACGGTCGTATAGTCGCGGCCTGCATATTCATACGCGACACGGTAGCCGGTGAGGCGGTTTTCAAAGTGATCCACCGTGCGGCAGCGCTGCACTTCACGGCCACGGCTATCATGATCGTGGCGGTCATCATTTGATGCGAATAAACCGCCATTGCCTTGCACCTTATCGCCGATCACCGCACCCGCAATCGCGCCCACTGCTGTCGCGGCGGTGCTGCCCTTGCCCTTGCCGAAGCGACTGCCGAGCAAGGCGCCAGCGACACCACCGACCACCGTACCGGTATAGGAGCGATCTGTTGACGACCGATCACGTCCGTAACCGTCATAGCCCGTGTCGCGGATATATTCGTTACTGCATTCCTGACGCGGGGTATTCACTCGCTGATACTCCGGCGTGACGTTTTTGACGCGCGCGTAGTCCTGGTAATTTCCGTTGTTATAGTCATCATCGTGACCCGCCAGCGCCGAGGTCGTAGCAAACAAAATCGTCAGTACACTAATGCTTTTCTTTAATTGTGTGGCTTTCATGTCCGGCTCCTTACGTTGATTGATAAACACCAGGTTTTGCCTGATGTCTCGCAATGTACGCCGGGCTAACTGAACGGAAGCTGAACGGGATATTTGTATCGGGGCCGACCAGGGCATGAGAAAAATCCGACGAGCGCGCAAGTGCGCACGCGCAACTCAAGCGGTGCGTAAATGCACAAGCGGCCTAACCCTACCAAGATGCGCTGTACTTAATCCGCGCACCCATAATAAACAGCCGCATCGGCCAGCCCATCCCAACTGGGTTGATGTGTCGAATCGGCGATACGCTTGGCCTGCTCGATTTCCTCGGGCGAGCCATGGGCGACAATGAATAGCCGCCCTGTTCCCAGCCCGGCCTCGTAATCGACAATATCCTGTTCTGGGATACAGCCGAAATAGGCCGCATCCAGCTCCCCGAAACTAGACAACACGGGCGCGATCCGCTGCTGCTTGCCGAGGCGCTCGGGGTGATGGGTAACAATGCGCAGTTTGTTCAAATCAAAGCCCGCCTTTTTCATTTTTTGCAAATCGGTTTCGGCTAAGTGCTGTTGCGCGTATGCCGCAACAAAAGTGTTATGCAGTGACATGATTGTTTCTCCGCGTGGGTGATAGTGCTATTTGAAACATAGCTCATGCGCGACCCCTTAGCGCGTTTTGTAATCTGCCAGATCGCACGTCCGGCAAAAGATTCACTTGACTTAGTGTTATACCGACACTATTGTTAGTGTCACAGGTACACTTATGACCACACAGACTAAACAGTTTTGTTATTGGCATCCGCATCCAGCGGTCACCACGGATATCGTGATCTTCACCATCCGCGATGAGAAGCTGCAATTGCTGCTGATCCGCCGCCGCAACCCGCCGTTCCAGGGCGGCTGGGCCTTGCCGGGCGGCTTTTTGAATATGGACGAAGACTTGGCCGATTGCGCCCAACGCGAGCTGGAAGAAGAAACCGGCATCAAGAATGTGTACCTAGAGCAGCTCTACACCTTCGGCAAGCATGATCGCGATCCGCGCGAGCGGGTGATTTCGGTGGCGTATTACGCCTTGATTCCATCTGACCGCCTGACCCTACAACCCGCGTCCGATGCCACTGAAGCGGGCTGGTTTGCTTATGATGAATTACCTGCGCTGTCTTTCGATCATCGTGAGATCGCGCGCACGGCACAAGAGCGCCTAGAGGCGAAGCTTGACTACTCCACCATCGCCTTCCAATTTTTACCCAAACAGTTCACCTTGAGCGAGCTGCAAAATGTCTATGAAATTATTCGATCAGTGCCGGTAGATAAACGTAATTTCCGCAAATGGATTACGGCGCGCAATTTGATTGAAGCCACCGGCAAGGAACGGCGCAATGGCAGCCACCGTCCCGCGCAACTTTTCCGCACCAAACGACCCGGCCGGGTCGAAATTATTCGCTAGCGAGGCGACCATGCAACAGCAAGCATTAAAGATAAGCCCACACGTCCCTCAA
>JAYVBU010000119.1:0-7753 GCA_043750335.1 Betaproteobacteria bacterium
CAAATCGCTTTGCTGTCCACCGGGCGCGCGGCCAAAGTACAACGCCTGCTGATGTTGTCCGCCACGGCGCAAGCGGGCACGCTGGACGACGTGATACGCGCCTATCTCGGTGCCGGTTTGGCGGGTGTCATACTCACCAAGATCGACGAAGCGCTGAGCCTAGCACCCGCCTTAGATGTTGTCGTACGCCACAAACTCATCCTGCAATACATCACCAATGGCCAGCGTGTGCCAGAAGATTTGCATCGCGCCAACCCGCTCTATCTCGTGGACCGCGCCTTTAAATGCGAAACCGAAACGACCCACACCCCGCGAGATGAGGAATACCCACTGAAAATCAGCGCGCGTGAAGATGACGCGCACGCCTTTCTGACCGAAACCCAGCCGGCCTACTGACCCCATGAGCGACTTCGCCTTCGATCAGGCAGAAGGCTTACGGCGTCTATTGGGGCGCGATACCTTGCGCGTCATCACCGTGGTGAGCGGCAAGCCGCGCTCCGGACAAAGTAGCGTGGTCGCCAATCTGGCCTGCGCGCTTGCCGGTCAGGGCAGGTCCGTGTTAATCATCGACGAGGGTATCGGGGCGAATAGCTGTGCGACGCGACTCGGACTCGTTCCCCGCTTCGAATTGGCCCACACACTAAAAGGCCAAGCAACACTCACCCAAATCCTGCTGCGCTACAACGATGCACTATACGTCCTGCCTGCGCGCGAAGGTCTGCGCCGGCTCACCACACTCACGGCGCAAGTGCACGAGCAACTCGCGCAAGCACTGCACACCCTGCCCTGGAAACCCGATACCGTCCTCATCGACCTAGCGGCGGATCGCACACACCTGACCCTCCCCGCTGCTGCGGCTGCCGATGCGGTGCTGGTGGTGCTCAGCCCCGGACACACCGCCATCACTCAAGCCTATTCCCTAATCAAGCAACTCGCTCAAGCCTTTGGGCAACGACAATTTCACCTCTTGGCCACTAAAACCCAAGATGATGCTGAAGCGCGGGCTGTGTACACAAACATGGCTGAAGCAGCCACGCGCTACCTGCATGCCCGGCTACAACACCTTCCCCCGATACCCCTTGACGACGCGATAAAACGCGCCGACAAGCTGGGCAAACCGGTCGTGGAAACCTTCCCCGCCGCACCCGCCAGCCAAGCTTACCGAGCCTTAGCGCAGATCGTCGCGACTTGGCCAACGCCCCGTTCTGAAGGGGGGCACTTGGAGGGATTCCTGCATCGGCTTATCATGTCTGGCAGAATGACAGAAGCAAGCAGCGTCTAACCTCAAAAATAGCCGGGCAACACTTGAAAACAGAAGACTACGTCCACAAACATGCCCCGCTCGTAAAGCGGATCGCCTACCACCTCATGGCCAAGCTGCCAGCCAGCGTCCAGGTTGACGACTTGATTCAAGCCGGCCTGATCGGCCTGATGGATGCGGCTGAACACTACGACGGCACACAAGGCGCGCAATTCGAAACCTACGCCGTGCAACGCATACGCGGGGCGATGCTAGACGACCTGCGCCAAGCCGATTGGCTACCGCGCACCGTACGCAAAAGCCTGCGTCAGATCGAAGCGGCGATCAATAAGCTGGAGCAGCAAAACAAGCGCGCGCCGAATGAAATGGAAGTCGCTAAAGCACTCAACGTTCCACTCGAGGATTACCAGCAAATGCTGCTGGATGGGCGCGGCCACCAACTCATGTATTACGAAGACCTGCAAGATTCCGAAGACTCTGATTTTTTCGAGCGCCACGTCACGGCAAACAGCGGCGACCCACTCAAAAAAATGGAAGACGCTGGCTTTCGCAAAATGCTGGTCGAAGCGATTCAATCTCTACCCGAGCGCGAAAAACAAATGATGGGTATGTACTACGAGCAAGAACTAAACCTACGTGAAATCGGCGACGTGCTGGGCGTGTCCGAATCGCGCGTCTGCCAATTACACAGCCAAGCTGTCGCCCGTCTGCGCGCCAAGCTGGCAGAATGGATCGAAGACCGGCACTGATCCTCGTCTGGACAGTGCGCGGTGCATCCCATGCGCAACTACGACCTCATCAGCATCGCCGGTATCGTCCTCGCCCTGATCGCCATTGTCGGCGGTCAATTGCTAGAAGGCGGCCATCTCGGCTCCCTGTTTCAACTCACCGCATTCGTCATCGTCATCGGCGGCACGCTCGGCGCGATCATGTTGCAAAATTCCCTCACCGTTTTTTTGCGCGGAATGCGTATGGCCAAATGGGTCTTCGTGCCGCCGATCATCGACGGCGAAGGCTTAATCCGCCACGTCACCGCCTGGAGCAACACCGCGCGGCGCGGTGGCCTCTTGGCGCTGGAGCCCATGATTGAAGACATTGAAGACCCCTTCATCAAACGCGGCGTACAAATGTTAATAGATGGCGCAGAGCCGGAAGCGCTGCGCGAAACCCTGCAAGTAGAAGTCGATGCCTATGAAGAGCAACAACGCCAAGCGGCGAAAGTATGGGAAGCAGCAGGCGGCTACGCGCCCACCATCGGCATTCTTGGCGCCGTGCTGGGCCTGATCCACGTCATGGAAAATTTGTCCGACCCGAGCAAACTCGGCTCCGGCATCGCTGTTGCCTTTGTCGCCACTGTGTATGGCGTCGGCTCCGCCAATCTATTTTTTCTACCGATTGCGAACAAGCTCAAAAACCTGATCGGACGCGAAATCGTACTACGCGAAATGCTCATCGAAGGACTGATCGCCGTGGCCAACGGCGACAACCCGCGCTTGATCGAACGTAAATTGCAAGGCTATCTGAGCTAGCGGCAACCTTTCAGCCCGATCCTGTATATGCGCCGCAAAAAAAGACCCGAAGAACCCGAAAACCACGAACGCTGGTTGGTGTCCTACGCCGACTTCATCACCTTGTTGTTTGCCTTCTTCGTCGTCATGTATGCCATCTCCTCGCTCAACGAAGGAAAATACCGCGTGCTCTCCGATTCGCTAGTGAGCGCTTTTAAAAATTCGCCCACCAGCCCCATACCGGAGCACCTCAAACCCACAGCGCAAACGGCCCCGCGCCTCATCACCCCACCTAAAAAACCCAGCACGGAAGTTGATCCTAAAATAAAAAAACAAACCGAAGACATGCGCCAAGTCGCACAGGATTTACTCAAAGTGTTATCGCCACTGGTCAAAAACAATCAGGTCAAAATCACCCAAAGCCTGCGCGGCGTGACGCTAGAAATCAATGCATCGGTATTGTTTGCACCCGGCCAAGCCATTTTGCAGACCGAATCGGCCAAGGCCTTAAGCGCTGTCGCGCACGTGCTCGCGCAAGTGCCCAACCGCATTCAAGTAGAGGGGCACACCGACGATGCGCCCATCAGCACCGTGTACTACCCATCCAATTGGGAGCTGTCCTCCGCGCGCGCCAGCAGCGTCGTGCGCCTATTTGGATCAAACGGCGTGACCGATGATCGAATGGTCGCCATCGGCTATGCGGATAATCGGCCTGTCGTGCCCAACACCGACACCGAATCCCGCTCCCGTAATCGCCGAGTGACGATACTCATCATTTCCGAGCTGCAAGAGAAGGTCAAAGATATTCCCATCGGCGGCGCGCCCGCCGAAACGGCACCCGCAACGTCAGCACAGTAAACGTATTTTAATTCGTGTTAATTGGCGAAAATTCGCGGCAAAAGCTTTGAATTTAAAAAACTCAAGCCTTGCCTAAGGGACGGCCACTGCCGACCGGGGACGTTGCATACGCCTGACCATTTTTGCCATACAGTTTGGTCATGGACGTATTGGCACTCATCAACACCGACAAGGCTTGATGATTGCTGGACAATTGCGTGTGAATCAATTGCCCGTTCAGTTGGTTTAACGCTTTCGCGTCACGCGCCACTTCAATCAACTCACGCCACAGCTTGCCTGCACCACTGCGGTCGGCGGAATCAAAGCTGTCCAACCACGCTTCCATGCCAATCTGGTTGGTACTGCCTGCACGCTCAGTCAAAAACTGGTTGCGCTGCTCAGCCAGTTGCGTGAGCTCAATCACCTGCGTATTTTTTTGCTGCGCCAAAGGCAGCAGAATGTCAGCATTGCCCCGGACTAGGGCATCCTGTTCTGTCTGCAACAATGAATGAAATTGACGAAAGGCGAGAAGCTCGCGCTTCAGGGCGGAAAGAAAGGCCTCTAGGCCAAGGGAATCTGGCGGGTGCGCCAAGCGGCTCAGACTTTGTGGTTGAGCACGAGTTCTTTAACCGTCGTCAGCAAGCGATCTGCCACCACATCCGGGTTAACGCGAAAGCGCCCCTCGGTAATGGCCTGCTTGATCGCCTCGACGCGCGCGGTATCCACCACCTGCACATGCTCCAGGCTGCTCTCCAAAGACTGGAGTTGCGCGGAAAGTGGGCCGATATCAACTCTATCCTGCGAGCTGGAGGATTTTGGTGCGGCGCGACCGGTAGCCGCGCTGCCGCCTTTGGGCGCAGCTTTCTCTGTACGGCTTTGTTGCGATACTGGTTTATTTGAGTTGTCGATTTTCAATGCAATGTCCTCAATTTTCTGCATGGCGCGGGAACGCTGCGCCCAACTCAATTTTCGGCTAGAAACCATCGTAACTTTAGCCAAATTTGATGACGCCTCGGTAATACGCCATTTCGCCGAGTACCGCGCCAGCGAAGGCTTTCAAGCCAGTAACGGGGCTCCCAACCGGGACGTTACAACGGTTAAGTTTAACAACATTCGCACCTCAAGTCTAAGCATTTGCGCCTGAAAGGAGACGCCCAAAATACCGTATCTAGCACTTAAAACTGCACTTCGACGCTGCCATCCGCGCGCGCAGTGCCGCTCAGCACTTGGCCGTTTTGTGCTTTGACTTGAACCATTTGCCCAACCGCTGCGTTGCTCAGCGCCCGCCCCTCTGAACTCACTTTAAAGCCCTGCCCCTGGGCAATCAACCTCACAGCTTGCCCTTGGCGAATCACCAGCGTTGCGCGCAGCATGTCTTGACGCAGCGCATGGCCGACATTCACCCCCACACTTAATGTTTTGCCGAGGGCGTCATTGATATCATTCAACACGCCTGCGGGAAGCTGCGTCAGCTCTACTGTCTGTGACGTAATATCCCCTGCCGCGAGCAAGGTGCCATTTGCCAGAGGGCGCGTAGCGATCACGACCGGGCCTTGCACACGAACCGTAACCGGCACGAATAAACTCCATTCGGCCCCTGCGGCACAGCGAACACCCACAGTGCCATTGCCCCACAATTTTGCGCCCAAGGGCAAAAAAGCTTGCAGCTTGGCACATGCAGGAAATTGAACCGGCTCGACGACGCCCACGGTTACGGCTACTTGGCCCGGGATGTGTGCGGTTTGCTGTTTCGCAAAGGTCTCTGCCGTTTTGCGGATAAGCGATACATCTTGTTGCGCGGCCTGCCCTACGGAAAGATAAAACATTCCGAGCAAACACCCCAGCCCACACCGCGCTCCAAAATTCATGACCATGCCTTCCAGAACTGTTTTAAGAATAACTAAAGTTTTGCCCACAAAAACCGAAAAAAGTTCAAGGCAATATAGGTTTGAGGCATTCTAGCATGCCCCCTCTACCATAAATTTTTGCCATTTTTATATTAAGAAACCATCGTTTAGGGATTTTTAATGAACACAAACTCAAAGATTGTGCTGGCTGTTGCAGGCAGCTTGGCCCCTCTTGTCATCGCCAGCGGCATCGCGCTTGGCTCCGCTGCGCCAAGCACGGTGGCGCTGTGGGTCGGCATGGCGCTCAGCATCGGCTTGGGCATCACAGCAACACGTAGGCTCATACGCCTTGCCTCGCCCCATGCGGCCTTGATGCAGGCCGCAGCAGAGATTGCTCAGGGGCAAAGCCATCGCCGCCTGCCATCACACGAAGTAGGCGCTTGGTTGCCCTTGGTAGATACACTTAACCAAGCCTTGGAAACCATGGCGCGTCAATCGGACGAATTGCGCGCCCAAGCACAGGGTATCCGCCAACACTCCGACTGCATCAACCGTGTACTGCAAAATTTCGCGCAACACTTCGAGCAACAAGCCTCACTGGGCGGTGATGCTTCGACCGCTCTAAATGAATTGAGCCAGGCTGTCAGCCTAATCAATGAAAACTCGACCAATGCAGTAACGTTGGCCGATGACTGTATGCACAACACACAAAGCGGCAACGAAAGCGTCGCAACGTTAATGGGCAAAATCGACGATGTGGATGCGTCAGTTGGCGTGGTTGCGGAATCGGTTGATGAATTCATGAACAGCATGAAAACCATTACCTCCATGACCAGCCAGGTTAAGGACATTGCCGATCAAACCAATCTACTCGCGCTCAACGCGGCCATCGAGGCGGCGCGCGCGGGCGAGCAGGGGCGTGGCTTTGCGGTCGTGGCGGACGAAGTGCGCAAGTTGGCCGAAAAATCTGCCCAAGCCGCGCGCGCCATCGACGAAGTGACCCAGTTGATTGGCCAACATTCCAGCAAGCTGGACGAAACCATCAACGCAGGGCGCAGCCAGCTTGCCGAAAGCATGGAAGCCCTGGAACAAGTCGCCGAAGCACTTGGCAATTCACGCGGGGCTGTGCTCTCCGAGCGCAAGCTGGTTGTAGAGATCGCTGCCTCGGCGCACTCCCAGGCCAATTCCAGCCAAGCCATCTCCCAGAACATCGAACACATGATACGACTTGCCGCCGAAACCCAAGACCGCTTGACGGAAGCAAGGCAAGCAGCATCCGCCTTGCAACAAACGGCGGCTAACCTCGATGCCTCGTTTAGCACAAAGTAATTTAACCTCTAAAGGCGTTTGAGTCCGGGTAGCTCACCCGGAGATGGCCACTATGCCGAAATTGACCAACCCGTCCGATATCGCTCGCGAGACTTTCAAACAGCTCGCAACGCGCCGCATTGCCCCTACGCCCGAAAATTACGGGCGCATCTACCATGAGATCGCAGAAACCGCGCCTGAGACAGGCAGCGAAACTGAAAAAGAACTCATCACAGCCTTACAAGCGGCGGGACGCGACCACCCGCAGCAAGCCAGCGTGATTAAAAACGCCGTACAAGCGATTGAACAACAGGATTGGAATGCACTGAGCAACCATATCGAATTGCTGGTAGCCCAACAACGCAGCGAGCAAACCGGTTGGGCCGACTTGATCCGTGATTTGATTCGGCAGTGGGACTTGAAACAAAGCGGCCTCACCACCCCGCGCAAAAAAGAAGCGCTGGATCGCGTCTTAATCAATTTCGGAAAAAATCCGGATGAAATGCTGGGCAAGTTGCGCAGCTTGGTTAAAGCATGGAGCGAGGGGTCGGCTGGGCCCGTAGGCGTTGAATTAGAAGGAAGCGAATTTGCAACACCCGCAGCGCCCCCCAGCCCGGTCGCGCGCGTCGGCGCACCACTCAACCCGCTTGCCAGCGCTGACGAAGCCCCCGGCATGCTCATCGAGCTGCTCGCCCAAGCGTTACTCCATGGCGTCCTGCCGCGCATCGCACAGTTCCCGGAATTAGCCACGCGCGCAACCGATCTGGCCAACTTAGCGCGCGGCGCGCGCGATATCGACACGCTTAATCGCTTCTCCAAGGATATGCGTCAATTTTGGCTTGAGCTCGAGCTGCGCGCGGATGCCGATCAAGAAGTGCTCAATGGACTTATGCGCCTCTTGCGTTTGCTGATTGGCAACATCACAGAACTTCTTCAGGACGACCAATGGCTGCGCGGACAGCTCACCATCATGCAAGAGATCATGAACGCGC
>JAYVBU010000120.1:0-3512 GCA_043750335.1 Betaproteobacteria bacterium
GCCAAGACC
This sequence comes from Betaproteobacteria bacterium, assembly GCA_043750335.1. Lineage (GTDB taxonomy): Bacteria > Pseudomonadota > Gammaproteobacteria > Burkholderiales > Thiobacteraceae > RBG-16-58-11. Next base: position 10 of record JAYVBU010000120.1, read on the forward strand.
GCGCTGCAAGCCGCGGCGGAGCGGGTGCGCATCTATCACGAGCGCCAAGTGCAAGCTTCCTGGACCTACACTGAGCCGGATGGCACGGTGCTCGGCCAACAGATCACTGCACTCGACCGCGTGGGCCTGTATGTGCCCGGCGGCAAAGCGGCGTACCCCTCATCGGTGTTGATGAATGCGATCCCGGCCAAGGTAGCGGGCGTGCAAGAACTCATCATGGTCGTGCCTACACCGGGTGGGGTAACCAACGAATTAGTGCTGGCCGCGGCGCATGTGTGCGGCGTGGATCGCGTGTTCACCATCGGCGGCGCGCAAGCGGTGGGCGCGATGGCTTACGGCACAGCGACCGTGCCGCAAGTGGATAAAATCGTTGGCCCAGGTAACGCTTATGTCGCCGCCGCCAAGCGCCGCGTATTTGGCGTGGTTGGCATCGACATGGTGGCGGGGCCGTCTGAGATTCTGATTATTTGCGATGGCAAAACCGATCCGGATTGGATCGCGATGGATATGTTCTCGCAAGCCGAGCACGACGAATTGGCGCAGTCGATTTTGCTGTGCCCGGATCAAGGTTATATCGATCAAGTCGCCGCCAGCATCCAAAAATTGTTGCCGAGCATGCCGCGCAAAGAAGTGATCGCCGCTTCGCTCACTGATCGTGGCGCTTTGATTCATGTGCGCGATCTGGACGAAGCCGTTGCCATCGCCAATCAAATTGCGCCCGAGCATTTAGAGCTATCAGTCGATGAGCCACAAATGTGGGCAAAACAAATTAAACACGCTGGCGCGATTTTTATGGGCCGCATGACGTGCGAAGCGCTGGGCGATTACTGTGCCGGGCCGAACCACGTGCTGCCCACCTCGCGCACCGCGCGTTTTTCCTCGCCGCTGGGCGTGTACGATTTTCAAAAACGCTCGAGTCTGATTCAGGTTTCAGCTGCGGGCGCGAATACGCTGGGCAAAATCGCCGCGACCCTGGCCTATGGCGAAGGCTTGCAGGCGCATGCCAAATCGGCGGAGTATCGGATTACGCAGCGATAAAAGGGCAATAGACAGGATTTACAGGATTTTTCAGGATTTACAGGATTAGACCCCCTGTATTTCTTTTTCCTGTTAATCCTGAAAAATCCTGTTAGTCCTGTCCATTTTTACTTATATAAAATGCCCTTAACCCCAGACCAACTCATCCGCGACGAAATTCGCGCGCTCGCCGCCTATCACGTGCCTGATGCCTCGGGCTATGTGAAGCTCGACGCGATGGAGAATCCTTATCGCTTGCCGGATGCGCTGCGCGCCGCCTTGGGTCAGCTTGCCAGCGATGCGGCGATCAATCGCTATCCTGACGCGGCGGCATCTACGCTCAAAGCGCGGCTGCGCGAGTCGATGCAGATTCCTGAGAGCATGGATATCCTGCTCGGCAACGGCTCGGACGAAATTATACAAATCCTCGCCATGGCGATTGCTAAGCCGGGCGCTACGATTTTGGGCTTGGAGCCTTCGTTCGTGATGTACCGCATGATCGCGGCCTATGTTGGGGCGCGTTATGTGGGCGTACCGCTCATGGCGGATTTCACGCTGGACATCAACGCAACGCTGGCGGCGATTACCGAACATCAGCCCGCGCTGATTTTCATCGCCTACCCTAACAACCCCACCGGTAACCTATTCGACGCGGCGGCGCTCGCGCGCATTCTGGACGCAGCCACTGGTTTGGTGGTGATGGACGAGGCGTATCATGTGTTCGCCGAGACGAGCTTTATGCCGCAGTTGGCGCGCTACCCCAATCTATTGGTGATGCGTACCTTGTCCAAGCTGGGCTTGGCCGGTTTGCGGCTAGGGTTTCTGGTGGGTTCGCCCGCTTGGCTCGGTGAGTTGGACAAGCTGCGTTTACCGTATAATGTGAATGTCTTAACGCAGCAGGTCGCGGAATGTGTTTTAGCCCATCCCGATGTGCTGGCGCAGCAAGCGGCGGCGATCCGCGCCGAGCGGACGCAGTTGATGCAGGCTTTAGAAAATATGCCGGGTGTGACGGCGTATCCAAGCGCCGCAAATTTTATTCTGATTCGTGTCGCGCAAGCAGACGCGGTGTTCGATAAGCTGAAAGGCCAGGGCATTTTGATTAAAAATCTGAGCCGCGCACATCCGCTACTCGCCAACTGTTTGCGGGTCACGGTCGGCACACCGTTTGAAAATAGACAATTTCTCACTGCATTAGGCCAGAGCCTATAATTTAACCATGCGAATCGGCAGACTCAATCGAAGCACCCTCGAAACCAACGTCACTGTGGTGTTCAACCTCGACGGTAGCGGCCAAACCACCCTCAATACCGGCGTACCTTTTCTCGATCATATGTTGGACCAAATCGCGCGCCATGGCCTGATGGATATCACGGTCGAAGCGCGCGGTGATCTACACATTGACGCGCACCACACGGTAGAAGATGTCGGCATCACACTTGGTCAAGCCTTCATTGCCGCGATTGGCGATAAAAAAGGCGTGCGCCGTATGGGACATTCCTACGCGCCCTTGGACGAAGCGTTATCGCGCGTGGTGGTCGATCTCTCGGGACGGCCAGGCTTGATATACGACGTAACCTATACCCGTGCGCGCGTAGGCGATTTCGATTTGGATTTGATCCGAGAGTTTTTTCAGGGCTTTGTCAATCACGCCTTGGTGACGTTGCACATCGACAATCTGCGCGGGGTGAACGCGCATCACCAAGCAGAAACCGTGTTTAAGGCCTTTGGCCGTGCGCTGCGTATGGCGGTTGAAGCCGACCCGCGCGCCGAAAATATTATGCCGTCCACCAAGGGGGCGCTCTAGCCTAGTGATCGGGCGAGGCATGCCTCGCCCCTACTCTCAATATGATAGATATCGCCGTTATTGACTATGGCATGGGCAATCTGCGCTCCGTGTCGAAAGCCCTGGAACACGTGGCCCCAAGCGTGAGCGTGGTGGTCACCAGCGACCCGCATGAAGTCATCAAAGCGGGCCGCGTGGTTTTTCCCGGCCAAGGCGCGATGCCTGACTGCATGCGCGAAATGGAAGCGCGCGGCTTACATCAGGCCATCTTGGAATCCGCCAAGACCAAACCCTTTCTCGGCATCTGCATCGGCATGCAAATGTTGTTTGAACATTCCGAAGAAGGCAATGTGCCGGGCTTAGGGCTTTTCCCCGGACGCGTACTGCGTTTCCCGCACGAGGCGATGGTGGACGACAAAGGCAATAAACTGAAAGTGCCGCACATGGGCTGGAACGAAGTGCACCATGCGATGGAACATCCGCTGTGGGCGGGCATTAGCGACGGCGCGCGCTTTTATTTCGTGCACAGCTATTATTGCGAACCCGCCAATCCGGATTTGGTAGCAGGCTTCACGCATTACCCCTTCCCCTTTACCAGTGCGGTAACGCGGGATAATATTTTTGCAGTGCAATTTCATCCGGAAAAAAGCGCCGCTGCTGGTTTAACGCTGCTCGGCAACTTCGTGATGTGGGACGGGTCATC
>JAYVBU010000121.1:0-3505 GCA_043750335.1 Betaproteobacteria bacterium
TAAAAATACACAATCTATGGAATTTATCCCCAAGTAATACCCTATATATTGTGTTTCACCCCAAAGCGGTGCAGACTATGTCTCCCGTGGGGGTGGTAAATGGCCGAAGACTCTGATTTAGAAAAAACAGAAGCAGCCACGGGCAAGCGCATTGAGCGCGCGCGTGAGGATGGCAAGGTCGTCCAGTCCAAAGAGTTGGCCGTATTTATTCAACTCATGGCAGCGATTGGTGGCCTGATGTTGATGGGCGATTACATCATGGAGAGGCTCATTACCGTCACGCGTAACGGCCTGACGCTGGACCGCGCCTCCGCCTTCGACTCCACTATGATGATGTCGCGTTTCATGCGCGACACGACCGATGCCTTGATCGCTTTCCTACCCCTCATGCTGATTTTCATCATTGCCGCCTTTGCGGCTCCTTTACTCTTGGGTGGCTGGAATTTCACCTGGAAACCGCTCACCCCTGATCTCGCAAAATTCAACCCCATCTCGGGCTTGAAGCGCATGGTCTCCGTCAACAGCCTAGTAGAGTTGCTCAAAGCCTCGGTCAAGTCGGCCATTATTGGCGGCATCGGCGTTGCTGTCATTTGGCGCTACAAAGACGAATTATTCTCGCTGGCGGGAGAGTCTCTGGGTGTCGGCATGACGCACATGAGCGATTTGTTGTTTACCACGGCCTTGTTCATGGTGGCCTCGCTCATCCTGATCGTGCTGGCGGATGTCCCGTTCCAGCTTTGGCACTACGCCAAAGAATTACGCATGACCAAAGAAGAAGTGAAGCAAGAGGCCAAAGAATCCGAAGGCGACCCGCAGATCAAGGCACGCATCCGCGCCGCACAACGCGACGCCGCGCGCAAGCGCATGATGTCCGCAGTACCCAAGGCCGATGTGATCGTCACCAACCCGACCCGTTACGCCGTCGCACTGAAGTATGAAGAAGGCCAGATGGCTGCGCCGCAAATCGTCGCCAAAGGCATGGGCATCCTTGCCGAACGCATCCTGGAAATCGGCGAAGAGCATGCAGTGCCCGTGTTGCAAGCCCCACCCCTGGCGCGCGCGCTGTATCGCAACGCCGAGGTCGGCGACAGTATTCCAGAACGACTCTATACCGCCGTGGCGGAAGTGTTGGCCTATGTCTATCAGCTGCGCAACCCGGAATATTCAGCGCGACGCCCAAACAAGCCGCGCGATCTCCCCGTGCCTGCTGACATGGACATTCCCGAACCTATCGAGGAATCCGCTTGATGCGGAGCGCCACTAAATGAACACGCGCGTCGCTAACGCCGGTTTCGCCTCACGCCTAGACCTATACCGTCTGGCCGGGCCGATCCTCGTGGTCATGATTCTGGCCATGATGGTACTGCCGCTGCCGCCCTTTCTGCTCGATCTATTGTTCACCTTCAACATCGCGGTCGCGATGATCGTGCTGCTCATCAGCTTGTACTTAAGCAAGCCGCTGGATTTTTCCGTCTTCCCCACCGTGCTGTTACTCACCACACTACTACGCTTGTCACTCAACGTCGCCTCAACCCGGGTCGTGCTGCTGGAAGGCCATACCGGACCGGATGCCGCAGGCAAAGTAATTGAAGCCTTCGGTCAATTTTTAGTGGGCGGCAATTACGCAGTGGGTATTGTCGTGTTCTCGATTTTGGTGCTCATCAATTTCGTGGTCATCACCAAAGGCTCCGGGCGCATCGCCGAAGTGGCCGCGCGCTTCACCTTGGATGCCATGCCCGGCAAACAAATGGCCATCGACGCCGATCTCAATACGGGCCTGATCGGCGAAGACGAAGCCCGCCGCCGTCGTGGCGTGGTCGCGCTCGAAGCCGAGTTCTACGGCGCGATGGACGGCGCAAGCAAATTCGTGCGCGGCGATGCGGTGGCAGGCATCCTCATCACCATTATCAACATCGTTGGTGGGCTCGCTATTGGCGTGTTGCAGCACAACCTACCGATCGAGCAAGCGCTTAAAACCTACACGCTGCTCGCTATCGGCGACGGCTTGGTGGCGCAAATCCCTGCGCTGGTGATATCCACCGCCGCTGGTATCGTGGTCTCACGCGTCTCCGCCGAAAAAGACATCGGCTCGCAGATCGCCGAGCAAATGTTCATGAACCCGCAGGTGCTGTACATCACCGCTGTGATCCTCGGCCTGTTGGGCGTTATCCCCGGCATGCCGCATTTCTCGTTTCTAGTACTGGGGGGCGGCTTGGCATGGTTGGCATCCGCGTTGAGTAAGAAACAGCGCAAAGCGGAGACGGTGGTTGAACAAAAACCGCCGCCGCCACCCAAAGAGCAAGTCGATGTCAGTTGGGATGATATCGGACGCATCGACACCCTGGGCTTGGAAGTCGGCTATCGCTTAATCCCGCTGGTGGATCGCACCCAAGACGGCGAACTGCTGCGCCGCATCCGCGGCATACGCAAAAAATTCGCGCAGGAAATGGGCTTCCTGGTCGCACCCGTGCACATCCGCGACAATCTGGAGCTGCGCCCCAACGGCTACCGCATTTCGGTCAAGGGCGTAGAAATGGGGCGCGGTGAAGCACAGGCTGGGCAATATCTCGCCATCAATCCGGGGCGCGTGTTGGGCCCCTTGCCCGGCACACCGACCAAAGACCCCACCTTTGGCCTACCTGCAATTTGGATCGACGCTAATTTGCGCGAACAAGCGCAAACCTATGGCTACACCGTGGTCGATGCCAGCACCGTCATCGCGACTCACCTCTCGCAGCTCCTGCAAAGCCAAGCCGCAGAACTACTGGGCCGCGAAGAAGTACAGCAACTCTTCGACCACATCAGCAAAGACACGCCCAAACTGGTGGAAGACCTCGTGCCCACCATTCTCCCCTTGGGCACGGTGCAGCGCGTACTGCAAACCCTGCTGGACGAAGGCGTACATATCCGCGACATGCGCAGCATCATCGAGGTGCTGACCGAACATGGGCCGCGCACCCAGAATGTCGATGAGCTCACTGCCGCCGTACGCGCCGCCCTAGGGCGCGCCATCATCCAGGACATTTACCAAAACGTAGCCGAGCTGCAGGTGATCGCACTCGACCCCAACCTAGAACATCTGCTAATGCAGGCCGCGAACAGCGAAGGCGGCGCTGGCTTTGAACCCTCGCTGGCCGAAAAATTACTGGCGCAAACCGGACGCGTCGTACAAGAACAGGAAAATAAAGGCCTGCCACCAGTACTGCTCGTGCCCGCAGCGTTACGCACCCTGCTCTCCCGCTTCTTGCGCCGGGTTGCGCCGCAACTGAAAGTCATCTCCCACGCCGAAGTTCCCGACACTAAAACCATTAAAGTAACCGCCGTATTAGGAGCGAGTGCATGATCGTAAAAAAATTCACCGCCAGCAGTACCCGTGACGCCCTGCAACAAGTGCGCGATGCCTTGGGACCAGAAGCCTTGATCCTCTCCAACCGCGTACAAGACGGCCATGTCGAAATCATGGCCATGGCCGAATCCGACATGGCCTCGCTCACCCAGGGGGCAA
>JAYVBU010000122.1:0-7721 GCA_043750335.1 Betaproteobacteria bacterium
GCGGTACGCACGTCTATAATTTCGTCAAACTGGTCGAGCTGTGCTACGGTAGCGACCGCTGTCATGGCTGAAATACGCTGTAAAAAAGAAGCGATTTTAACGCTATCGCACGGCATAACACTAATCACGCATAGGTATTGGATTGAACATGGCCGACATCAAACTCACTCAGTATTCGCATGGCGGCGGCTGCGGCTGCAAAATCGCGCCCGGCTTGTTGGCAGAGATTCTGGGCAAACTCGTGCCGGGCCAAGCTTTCCCCAATCTGCTGGTGGGTACCGAAACCAGCGATGATGCCGCCGTATGGCGCTTGAACGACCAGCAAGCCATCGTGGCGACCACGGATTTTTTCATGCCTATCGTGGACGACCCCTTCGACTTTGGCCGTATCGCCGCGACCAATGCCATTTCTGATATCTATGCCATGGGCGCACAGCCCTTGTTCGCGCTGGCGATTGTGGGCATGCCGGTGAATAAGCTGCCGGTCGAAGCGATTCAAGGTATTTTGGCTGGCGGCGCTGCGGTGTGCGCGGCGGCGGGCATCCCGATTGCGGGCGGGCACTCGATTGATTCGCCGGAGCCGATTTATGGCTTGGTAGCCCTGGGCGTGGTGCATCCAGATCAGGTCAAGCGCAACAATCGCGCACAGCCGGGCGACCGGCTGATTCTCGGCAAAGGCTTGGGCATTGGCGTGATGAGTGCGGCGCTGAAAAAGGGTCAATTGGACGCCGATGGATATCGCGCCATGTTGGATAGCACCACCCAATTGAACACACCCGGTGCTCAGTTGGCAGGCATGGATGGCATCCACGCGCTGACGGATGTCACCGGGTTTGGCTTGCTCGGGCATCTTCTGGAAATCTGCCGGGGTTCAAACCTGGGCGCGCAGCTTGATTGGAATAAATTACCCCTGCTACCAAATGTGGCTAATCTGGCGCAACAAGGTTTCGCGCCGGGCGCGGCTGATCGCAACTGGGATAGCTACGGCGCTTCAGTTCATTTACCAGCGGGCTTGGCGGATTGGCAACGAAAATTACTCTGCGACCCACAAACCAGCGGCGGGCTGTTGCTTGCATGCAGCGCAGAGGCCACCTCGCGTGCACTACAGATGTTCAAAGCGGCGGGGTTTAGTTATGCGGCTGAAATTGGTTTGCTGGTGACGGGAGAAGCAAGCGTGGAAGTGACTATTTGAACTATTGAAGATCGGTGGCGCGGCGCTTTGATTCGCTCCCGACTTTTGGAAAGCGGCGCGCTTGTGCGCGTCGATTCAGCAATAAAGAAGCTAACTTACTACACCCACCACGCCGATCTACCAATCGGCGTTCAAGCGGTAAAAACTCAACGTTATAGCCTGGCAGTTCTTCAGTAACACTCATGATCGCGCTCCTTTCTTTCATTATGACTATCGTGCGTAAATTGCAAGTTAAATAACTATTTATTAATGAACTCGTAGCGAAGCCCTGAGCTAGAATCAAAGCCAAACAACCACTTATGTAAGGACCTTGCGATGCGGTTTCTGATAATTGAAGATGATGCCTCCGCTGCGGATTTCCTGAAAAAGGGTCTAGGCGGGTTTGGCTACGATGCCGATGTCGCGCACGATGGCGAAGAAGGCCTCACTATGGCGCGGGATAAAGATTACGACCTGTGGTTGATCGACGTCATGTTACCCAAGCGTGATGGCTTGTCGGTGCTGCGCTCGCTGCGCGACGATGGCAAGCATGTGCCTGCTTTGATTTTGAGCGCACTCGGCCAAGTCGATGATCGGGTGGAAGGCTTGCGCGCTGGCGGTGATGATTATGTCGTTAAGCCCTATGCCTTAGCTGAACTGCAAGCGCGCATCGAGGCGCTGTTGCGCCGCACCAATAGCTTTGACACGCATCCCGAAACGGAAATCGACGTGGGCGAGCTGCATATGGATTTACTCTCGCGCGCGGTGTCGCGTGCCGGGCAGGAAATTTTTTTAAAGCCGCGCGAATTTCGTCTCCTTGAATATTTAATGCGTCATGCCGATAGCGTCGTGACCCGCACCATGTTGTTGGAGAATGTGTGGGATTATTTTTTCGATCCGCAAACCAACGTAGTCGATGTGCACATTAGCCGCTTGCGCTACAAGATTGATAAATACTTCCCCTATCCCATGTTGCATACGGTGCGCGGTTCAGGCTACATGTTGCGCTCTACCCGGGAGCAGGAAGAGGTTTAGACTGCGTGTCCCCATTTATTAAGCGCCCCGCAGCGCTGCTGACAACGCCGGTCCGGCTAACACTGGCTTTTACCGCGCTCTACATCGTTGGCACGCTGCTCATTTTCTTTTTTCTCGATTTTCAGTTGCGCGTCGCCTTGGTTGCACAAGTCGATAAATCTCTGCTCGCCCAAAAAAGACTCCTTACTCATGAGTTCAAAGAGACGGGCTTTCCCGATATTTTTCGCGCAATTCGTGCTGAATTGCTGAGCCGTGGCCAAAGCGATTGGACCTACCGCGTGTTTGATGCAAAGGGGGCTAAACTGCTGGAAGCAGGCGAGCTACAACTCCCCTCCGCCATGCCTGCCGCATCGGGGATGCACGATGTTAATGTCACGCTCACCATGGGGGCAGGCGTCCCGGTCAGGGCGCGCTTGCTGAATTTCACTTTGCCCGGCAAGGTCGAAGTGCAAATCGCCAAAAGTCTGCAACCCGCAGATGAGTTGATAGCGAGTTTTCGCTCCGCTTTTTTTATTACCGTCGCGCTCATTTTATTGCTTGGTTTGGCCGGGGGGTGGTGGCTGGCCAAACGCTTCTGGCATCAGATCGAATCGTTTAATCAAATGGCGATGAAAATCGTCAACTCCGGCAATTTGGCCAGCCGCATGCCGGTGACCGGCAACGATGAGTTCTCAGTCCTCGCCACCAATATGAATGCAATTTTGGACAAAATGGAGAAACTATTCCAAGGCATTCGCCAAGTCAGCGACAACATTGCTCACGATTTACGTAGCCCGCTTACCCGATTGCGCGCCGATGTGGAAGTCACCCTGCAAGAGAATGACCCCAAATTATTTCGTCTCACGCTGGAGCGTGTGCTGACCGAACTGCAAAACATGCAGGAAATTTTTCAATCGTTGCTTTCACTGGGCCAAGCAGAAGCAGGCAGCCTAAAAATACGCAAGAAGCCGCTCAACCTATCGGAATTATTGGAGGATATTGTTGAATTGTATGGGCCGCTGGCCGAAGACAAAGGGCAACTATTTGAGGCAAATATTGCAGAAAAAATTGAAATCGAAGGGGATCGCCAACTGCTGGCGCAAGCCCTATCCAATCTGCTCGATAATGCGGTGAAATATGTGCCCGAGGGAGGCAAGATTGTGCTCTCCGCTACGTTTAAGGATGATAAAGCTGTCGTCCGTCTCGATGATAGCGGGCCAGGTATCCCGCAGGACATGCGGAGAAAAGTGTTTGACCGTTTCGTGCGCGTCGATCCCAGCCGCACCTTGCCTGGCAGCGGCTTGGGATTAAGCTTGGTCAAAGCCTTCATCGAGTTGCATCAAGGCCATATCACACTCGCCGATAGCAAGCTGGGCGGCACATCGTTTACCATCGTGCTGCCAGCGAAATAGTTTGGTTTAAGCTAGATTAAAAGCGGGGAACCACGGATGCGCACGGATAAACACCGATGTAACAGCGCATGATTGGAGGGTGTTTTAGTTTGATTGTATCGTTCGGGCATTAATCGCTGAGCCAAACGCGATGCAAACTTTTAGCTGAAGGTGACCAGCAAAATACCCAACGATGCTGTAAAAAAACCAATTCTGAACACCCTGTTTAACATTGGGAAGTTATTAATCAAAACAATTTTTGTGGATTCATTTTCTGCAATTTCTTACCGATTCAATATTGCATGGTAACGCTAGCGTCACCGGCAAGCCCCCAGCGTGCGGGGCGCGCCGCTTTTAGCGCGTCCCTCTCGAACGCCTTGCTGGGCGCTTAGTTCTGTATTTCGTGATTGGTCAATTGCCTCAATTTGGCAGACAACTCGTATGAGTCAATACGCTGCGTACGGAATACTTCCTTGCCCTTGTCAATCAGAATCAGCGTTGGAAAATCTTTTACACCATACTTAAAAAATACAGTATTCGTGCTGTCGATCGTCAGCGGATGTTGAATACTAAATTTCTTCTTATATTCGGCTAACTCCGTCTCACCCGTCCACAGTCGAGAAACAACACCAACCCAATTTACCTGTGGATACTTCGCATACAAATTATTCACCTCATTCTGTGCATGAACACAGTTCTCACTGATCGAAGGGCGCGAATCTTTTAAATACCAATCGCACCACGTGGAAACAAAAAACAAAACTGTTGTTTTTTTGGATATACCATCCAAGTTCACAGGCGCCCCTAAAACTGCTTCTGGCGGGGCTTCCGTTGAAGCTACTGGTTGGCCAGCCGCTACCTGTTTTATTTTTTCGTCAAGTTCTGACGTTGCCTCGTGTCCCTTGTGAACAACATTTGCATTTTTATCCAGCAGCACATGAAACGGTGTCCCAATCAGGTTAAAGGCCTTTGATAACTGACCAGATTTATCTATGGCGATTGGCACACTCAAACCAAACTCTTTCTGGATTGCCTTAACGGACTTCAGATCATCATTTACGCCTAAATTGATTGCAATGACCTGAACGTTATCGCCGTATTTTTCGAATGTATGTTGCAAGTGCGGCATTTCCTTACGACAGGGCTGGCACCACGTCGCCCAGAATTTAAGGTATACCGGCTTTTTGCCTTTATATTGACTCAGCTTAACCGTTTGCCCAGAAAGCAATGTAATCGGTAAATTTAGCATTGCTTGATTAACCTCCGATGCTTGCACAAAACCACACATTGACCAAAACAACAAAATCGAAATTGCACTTATTTTTACCACGGCATTCTCCATAGTATTCTTGAATACTGTTAAAAACTCTTGCTGCCTAAACAACGCTGTATTAAAACCCAATTTTGAACACCCCGTTCATCATTGGGAAGTATTTTTGCAAAACAATTTTTTTTGATTTCATTTTTGGCCGCCCTTTATCGCGCATAACCATGCCTCGCCAACTTTTCAAAATTATGCAACATGCGATACAGCCTCTACTTCCCAACGACCTTGGTTTTTCCGCGTAGCGTAAAGCGATGCAGGCGTTTTTTACCATGCAGATTGCCCCACAATGCTGCGCACGATCTAACCTTATTCCTTAACACCACACAGGAAATTTTGACTAAAAATGCTAAGCATTTGTGTATTTATCCTTGTTCATCCGGGGTTTCAACGGTTATTCTCTCCCGCATGATCCGCATCTACCAAGCCGCTGATTTACCTGAAGCACATCTCGTCGCAGGCCTCCTGCGCCATGCTGGAATTGACGCGCGTGTGCTTAAGGAAAATGCCCAGGGCGGCTTGGGCGATATTCCGTTTGGCGAAGCTTATCCAGAGGTGTGGATCGAGCAGTCTGCTGACTTTGATCGCGCCAATGCGATCATCGAAGAGTTTGAACGCCCTGCGATGCACGTCGGCTACGTAGTTTGCCCGGCTTGTGGCGAAGACAGCCCAGGAAACTTTGAATTGTGCTGGAAATGCGGAGCGCGCTTTTAGCGATTCAGCATCGGCAGCAAAACCGGCCACACGGTATCCAGTAGTAGCGGTTGCGCTTCAGATGTTGGGTGCAAACCATCAGCCTGAAAATATTCGCGCTTACCGGCAATGGGCGCGAGCAGGAAGGGTACGCGCTGCGTGTGATTTTTTGCCGCAAGCTGTTCATACAAACGATGGAACTTTTCAGTGTAGGCCGGGCCGTAGTTGGGCGGCAGGCGCATGCCGATGAGCAACACTTGCGTCTTGTTATTTTTAGCACGTTTGATGATGGCGTCGAGATTCGATTGTGTGGCTTCCAGCGATAGCCCGCGCAGCCCATCGTTGGCACCGAGCGCAAGCACGAGCAAACGGGGTTGATGGCTGGTGAGTAATGCGTCAATGCGATACAGTCCGCCGCTGCTGGTCTCGCCGCTGATGCTGGCATTGACGACTTGGTGGGGAAATTTTTGCGCGGCCAAGCGTTGTTGTAACAAGCTGACCCAGCCACTACTTTGCGCCAGCCCGTAACTGGCTGAGAGGCTATCTCCGAGCACCAGAATTTTTTGCACACCCCATGCGGCTTGGGCATGCCCCAACCCTACAACTACACAAAATGCGGCGATCAATCCGCGAAGGAAAACTAATTTCATGTCTGTTCCATCCATTATCCAAGCCGATAAGCTTACCAAAACAGTTGCCTTGGAAGCAGGCCCGCTTTTGATCCTGCAAGATATCTCATTCGAGATTAAAAGCGGCGAATCGGTCGCAATTGTTGGCGCTTCGGGCTCTGGTAAATCGACGCTACTCGGCTTGCTGGCGGGCTTGGATGCGCCATCGAGCGGCAGTGTGACGATCTTGGGAGACGTTTTATTCGCGCTGGATGAAGATGGCCGCGCTGCACTGCGCGGACGGTGCATGGGGTTTGTATTTCAGTCGTTTCAACTCTTGCCGATGCTCACCGCGCTGGAAAATGTGATGCTGCCACTGGAGTTGGCGGGGAATGCCGACGCGCGTAGCCGCGCACAACGCATTCTTGAACGGGTCGGCTTAGGGGGGCGCATGCAGCATTATCCCAAGCAGCTTTCCGGCGGTGAGCAGCAGCGCGTGGCGATTGCGCGCGCTTTTGTGACCGAGCCTGCGCTATTGCTGGCGGACGAACCCACGGGGAACCTGGATAGCGCCACCGGCGCAACGGTAATCGAATTGTTGTTCGCCCTGAATCGCGAACACGGCACGACCCTGCTTTTGGTGACGCATGATAAGGCGCTGGCGACGCGCTGCGGACGCAGCTTGCGCCTCGACGCTGGGCGACTCGTATGAAGCTAGCACTACGCTTGTTGGCGCGCGAATTCCGCGCGGGCGAACTCAGCTTGATGTTCGTCGCGCTCGTAGTCGCGGTAGCGGCGGTCACCACGGTGAGTTTTTTTACAGACCGGGTACAGCTGGCCTTAAGCACGCAAGCGAATCAACTGCTCGCCGCCGATTTGGTGCTGGTCAGCGATCATCCAATCCCGGCTGCGTTTCAAGCGATGGCGGCAGAAAAGGGTTTGCGTGTCGCGCAAACGATGGCGTTCGCGAGCATGGTGGTGCAAGGCGGTCGCAATCAATTGGCGGAAGTAAAAGGCGTGAGCAACGCCTATCCCTTGCGCGGGGAGCTCGGCGTGAGCCACGCCCCATTTGGCGCTACTGAGATAGCGCAAACCGGCCCACGGCCCGGAACCGCCTGGGCTGACGCACGCTTGTTGCAGGCTTTGGACATGCAGGTGGGTGAGGTGATTGAGTTGGGGCAGATTCGTTTGACCCTTGAGGCAGTAATCACTAAAGAACCGGATCGCGCCGGTGATTTTTTTAATATCGCGCCACGCCTCATGATCCACGCCGACGACATGCCGCGCACCGGCTTGATTCAGCCCGGTAGCCGCGTTGGCTACCGCTTGTTGCTGGCCGGTGATGAAACCACGTTGCGCGCTTACCGGGCCTGGGCGACACCGCGCATGGCGCGCGGCGAGCGCATTGAAGGCACACGTGATGCACGCCCAGAGATACGTTCTGCGATGGAACAGGCACAACGCTATCTGGGGCTGGCGGCGCTGGTGTCGGCTATTTTGGCGGCGGTTGCCGTGGCATT
>JAYVBU010000123.1:0-3489 GCA_043750335.1 Betaproteobacteria bacterium
TTGCACAAAAGTTAAACGCGGATTTGCCGATACAAAACGAAGATCAACGTTCTGCCCCGGCTGCGTATTGCGCGGCAAATTCAGATCGAGCTTTTGATCGCGTATCAGCACCACAAAGCGCCCGCTCTCAATTTCCGCTTGCACCTTGGCGGTATAGCGCTCACCGGGCACGAACGGCACGGCCACGCGCGACTGGTCGGTAACTTCGATCAGCTTGGGGGCAGCACCTTGAATCAGTCGCTGCAATTGATTCAATACATCGTTAACCGCCATGACGCCTCGCTCAGCCGGGGCAACGGTCCGGCGTATTAGTGCAAATGATTACGCTGCATGGCGACGATCAATTCGGCTTCCGAACGGGATAGGCCACAGGCAGCCGCCACTTGCGCCACATCCATGCCCTGCTTGGCGAGGCTAAATGCCTTGCCATAGGAGTTGGATGCAATCTCACTTGATATAGCGACAGAATCTGGGCTTTCCTCAAGTTTTGCTAGGCGTATTTCCATCGCTTCGAGCTGGGTTTTTACGTCGGCAAGTGCGCGGTTCTCGGCGCGTCTGCGCCAAAACTGCCACCCAACGGATTTACCCGAGCCCATCAGCAGCAGCAATTCCGCGATATACACTGCTAATACGATGATGCCGACGATCAACAGCGATTTCCAAGTAATGACAATGCTTGTATCCATGCGGGTTCCCAAGAGTCGGACATACTCATTTGTGCCCGAAAGTGGATTTTAAGCATAATCGTCCACCTTATGCGCATCATCCGACTTGTCAGGGTCTTTTTCGGGTTTTTTATGGAATGGCGAGCGTTGTTGTTGCTGCGGCTGGCGGTACTTGAAGCGTCCGATATTCGGTTTGAGCGGCGCGGTGGTCGTCACCTCGCCGATTGGCACATTTACGCCCCAGCGAGGATGAGAGTGCGCTGAGACGGAGGCCGTGAGCATGATAGCGCTTAAAAGGTGTTGTACGCCTTGGCGAGCTTGCGTTCTGCTTGCATGCTGCCCAACATGCCTTGAATCTCGCTCATCCAAGCCATGGTCAGGGTTTTCACTTGTTGGTCGGCCGCCAAGACGCTCCGAATCAAACGCTCCATGCGCGCTTGCAGCGTAGGGTCAGATAAGGGCGCGGCAGGCTCTGCGGTCACCGCGAGAATCAATTTACGCCGGGCGATTTCTATCTCGACCAATTCATCCCAACGGCTTTCTTCCGCCGCTTTCACCATCTCGCCGCTTGCCGCTAGGATGCGTTCATAAGCAATGATGACATCTGCCGCTTGCATCATGCCCTCACGCCACCGGATTCGAATGTAGCTTGGTGCTTAGCCAATTCGGATGACGCAGCATTGCGCTCGCGTTCGTCAAGCGTCGCCCAAGCGCTCCGCAACTCATTCAGCAAACGGATCACTTCAGCCGGACCTTCAGGATCGTTTTTGAGATTCGCAATCGTCAAACGATGCTTCATATACTCATACAGATCGCTTAAATTTTTAGAAACATCACCGCCTTTTTCAAAATCCAGCACCGAACGCAAACCCTCGATGATGCCAATAGATTTTGAAATCAAGCGGCCTTTCTCGGCGAATTTCATATCCTGCATCTGGCCTTTCGCCATGGCCAGCGAACTGATTGCGCCATCGTAGAGCAACACAATCAATTGCAAGGGGCTCGCTGAATTAACCGCCGACACGAGATCAACATTGGAATAAGCACTCAATGCACGGTAGGTCGAATTAGTCATGCTTTCTCCTCAGTTGTTTTTAAAAAATACCAATTCGCCCGCTGAGCAAACTGGAGGTCGAACGCAAAGTACCGAGCAAAGAATCCAAAGCGGAGAACTGTTTACGCAAGCGTGCTTCCACGCTCGTCAAACGAATCTCAAATTGGTCGATGCGGGTGTCCAGACTTTCAAGCTGCGCGTTGATGCCATCATTTTTAGAGTCAATCACACCATCGGATTGAAGCAAGCTGGTTGCTTCATTGTAGAAACGCTGCGCGAAACCTTGTGTGCCTTCCGAGAACAATTTCACCACATCATTAAAATTTGCCGCCAAAGCGCCATCAAAATCGGTGCTGTTGAGCGATAGTGTTCCATCCACCTGGATCGTCAGCCCAATCTCAGCCAGCGAGCTATACGCGTTACCCGATATCGCCGCTGGCGTATTAAAGATATTGACTAACTGCGACTGAAGCGTAATCAGCGTATTGTCCGATTCAAGCTCACCGCCCTTTTTGTGATACGTATTGATATCGGTAATGAGTTTGTTATAAGACGTAATCAAGGTATTGATCTTGTCCTTGATGGCGCTGCTATCGACGGATACGTCAACCGTGGTAGATACGCCGCTGCCGGTGGCGGTTTTAAGATCAAGCGTCACCCCTTGAATGACACCTGTCACGGTATTCGAAGCCGAATTGATATTGGCTAAACCATCCACTGTCAGGATCGCGTTTTTAGCTTCCTGCGTTTGGTCGAGCACATATCCGCCAGCGGTATAAGACAAGCGCGACAAACCATTTGTGTCCGTATTGTTGCCGTCGCCGGTGTCAGTTACGCCCACCGTGAGCGCAAAAGCGGTGCCGGTTTCATTGGGCGAAAATAACAGGCGATAACCCGTACCGTCATTCACGATGGACGCGGAGACGCCAAAATTGCTGGACTGCGCGTTCACCGCATTCACAATGCCATCGAGCGTGTTATTGGTGCCATCAATGGTGATGGCAAATGAGCTCGCGCCATTGGCTATCGTCAAGGTGCCGGTGCCGACCGTCGTGGTCGTCGTGTCAGCAAATGTAGATGAAAAGAGTTTTTGCGATTGCGCTAATTGGATAATAGAAACGGTATGGTTACCCGCCGTCGCAGCAGAATCCGCTGTGACCGTCAAGTAACTGGAATCGCCGGCAGCTGCACTAAAAACATTGAAATCGGTAGATGACTTAAGGGCTGCAACCGCAGATTGGAAAGCAGACAAACTACTGGAAATAACGCCGTATGCGGACAGCTCCGCATTGTATTGATCCTTACGTTGGTAGAGCCGATCCAAGGGTCGGCGCTCAAGCGCTAACAACTGGCTGACCAGTGAGTTTACGTCGATGTTTGAGCCGATACCTGCTGAGCTAATCGCCATGATTCACCTCCGATTTCCTTGTCCTGCACCTTGCTCAATTTACGTGGCGCGGCGTTTTTCGCCGCACCAAATTTGCGGCTACAGCATCAAGCCTTGGAGTGGATCAACACACCTTTCGGTGTATCCAGACTGTTGGCGATGGCCAGCGTTTCTTCTGCCGGAATCTGGCGGATCACTTCGCCGGTTTCGCGGTCCACGACTTTCACGACAATTTGATTACGGTTTTGGTCCACCGAAAACTGCAAATTGCGCGAATTCGATTGAATGAATTCGTTGATCTGTGCGGCGGCCTTCTTTACCGCTTCAGGATCGGCAATGGGCGCGTCAGGCTTGACGTCTTCTGCCTGCTTCAGTAGAGAGGC
>JAYVBU010000124.1:0-3485 GCA_043750335.1 Betaproteobacteria bacterium
GCAGCGATCTGCCCGTCACGGTAGTGGCGATACACGGGATGCAAAAACTGGCTTCGATCCGCCTGCTGGGTGTCTTGACGATGTACACGATCAACCATAAATGGGTCACCCGTAATCGGATCGCCATATTCCAGCGTGACGGTAAAGTAGTCGTAGCCACGTTGCTCGCAATAGTGCGCGGCATACCCTATCGGCATTTCATGATGGTAATAAAGTACGCCGTCTTCTTGCGTGATGACATCCGCCATAAATCCCGGCTGCTGCCACAGTGCGCCTGATCGATTGACCCGTGCTAGCGACGTGTCCACCAGCGCATCTTTATTCCAAGCGATCTCCTTACGCGGCCAGACCTCCCCACGATGATTGAGATCGAGCATTCGAGCAAGTGCGCGCACGTTGTAGCGAAAACCGTGAATGAACCCAGAGGTCGTTTTGCGATAATCAAGCGAATGGGTAATCGTGCCAGCGAAAAATAATCCAGGAACGTTCACGGATTCAAATTCGACATTGATGTGCGGGTATTTCCCTTTCATCGTTAGCTCAGGGCGCGCAGACGCGTCGAAAATTTCTGCATCGAAGCGAAAGCCAGTACAGCACAGAACGCGGTCGTAGCAAATTTCCTCAACTTCTCCATTGGCATGGTTGTAGGAAAATTGGACAACATATTGATCGCCGCGCTTGACGATGCTATTGATATTTGCATCCAGCACCGCGTTCTGACTTTTCAGTTGATAGGTGTCCAGAATATTATTATTCACCGCACGCAAATGACCCACATAATGACTTTTCCAAGCCATCGTAATGGGATTGGGGCTGGCTAAATGAATCAAAGCGGCTGAAGCCGCCAGGTGATCTGCGGTCTCAAAAGCAGAGTTGCCTTTCCCCACAATCAGTACCCGACGGTTACGAAATTCCACCGTATCGAGGCTCATATCGACGTAATTTTCGGTGAGCTCAATCCCGGGTATCGCGGGAAGTATCGGTTTCGACAAACCTGTTGCGACGATGACGAAGCGCGCGCTAACGGTATTGCTCTGCTGGTCTGTTACCGTAAAAAGTGCATCCTGCTTGGCGACGCTATTCACGCTGAACCCGTAGCGCACATTTAGCGCATAGTGATCGGCATAGTCTTGTAAATAGTGCACGAGATTATCGGCATGCGGAAAAAAATCCTGATCGTACTTTCCCAAGCGCAGTGCTTCGTCGTCACACAATATCGAATTCCAATCGTGACGCATATTGAACTCGGGGTCCGTAGAACCGGTATAGAGCTTATTAATCGAGATCAATTTTCTATGCCGGGGAAACGTTTCAAAAAACGCCCCAGGCTTATCGCCACCTTCCAATATCACATAGCGTAGTCCGCTGTGCTGAAGGTGATACCCCATCTGCAAGCCCGCTGGGCCAGCGCCAATAATCACATAGTCATACGATTGCTCTTTCACCGGATTCCTTTCGAAGTAAGTCAAAAAGTCGCTCCCCTTACGGGCCGCAAGCCTGCTTCAGCGGCGCATTTTGCAAAACGCTTTTACTGCGGGCAGGTGCGGCAGAGTTTAGACAGATGCCTATCGCATACAAGTAGTAATGCCGATGCTAGTAGGTATAGAAGACTGAAGTATTGGACGAACTAGCATGGCGATGCCATCGACAGAATAGTTACCTCGACGTAACTACTTTTTTGCTGATGCCTACCTGTATTAGCATCCACGTCACTTTCACAACCGCGTGCCGCGTACCGTACGTACAAAGGCTTCGCATATTCATAAGGAGCAGGACATGAAACGTTTAGTGCAGTATGGTGTGATCGCAATAGGCTTGGCCGCATGGTGCAGCAGCGCGAGTGCCGAAAAATTTTCTGCGGCTTCAACTCGTGCTGCGACCAGTCTCGTGTGCATGACTGACGCCAAAACCGGCGCAGAAAGAAATACCCTTTTGTTGCCGCAAAGCGAGGCAGATGCCACCGTCGCGCGCGGCGATGGCTACTATGGCCCCTGCGCTATTTACGGCGACAAACGCAGTTTAGGCGATGGCCATTTGCAAACGTATGTGCAATTGAATGGCGATGGAACGCCTTGGGGAATCGGTGTTCAATTTCCGGAAACAACGTTCAACAATTTACCCACGCAACAATATGATGGCCTGAACTGCTTTGATGTGAACGGGAATGGCGTACTGGATTTCGATAACACCTTGCCGGGTGGCGTAGATATGCCAGAGTGTGGGGGCGGCCATGCGCGTGATCTTGATTTTCCAAGGCAAGCAAACATTGCGCCGTTTAAGTGGGCGCAGGCTGCGTACCAAGCACACGGACACACGCCGAGCGATGTATATTCCGTGCCACATTTAGATTTTCATTTTTTCACTCAGGATAGAATCGAACGCAATTTTATTCGGGTGGGGCCTTGTGCTTTACTCATTGATTGCAACGATATGGTGACGGCGCAAAAGCCGCTTCCGGCTGGTTATATTCATACGGATTACGCCGATGTTGGCGCGGCAGAGTCGCGTTCAGGAAATCATCTCGTCGATCTCACTTCGCCCGAGTGGAACGGCCAGCCTTTCACCTGGACATGGATTTACGGCGCTTATGATGGCCGCCTCACTTTTTGGGAACCCATGATTGCCAACTCTTATTTTGAAACCAAACCTTCCGTCTGTAATGATTTGAAACTCCCGACTTACTATTCGGAGTCCGGCTACTATCCGACTAAGTTTTGCACCCGTTATCGCCCAGCGTTAAAAGATTACACTGTCTCACTCGAAGGGTTTGTTTACCGCGTCAAACAATAACGCGGCGCAGTCCGGCGGCGAGGTCGTGCTCAGCCCTCGCCCGCCAACCCGCCCCACTCGACTTGTTATTTCCCGTTACGCAATAAGCTTGAAATCAGCGCCCGTAACTTCGCCGGACGCACTGGCTTTGACATCATTGGCACACCGCTGGCCTGCATGGCAGCGACTGCTTCCGAGCCGGTATCACCGCTGACGAGTATCGCGGGCACGTCATGTCCTAAGCGCATTCGTAGCGCGCGCACCACTTCTACACCAGTGGTTTGCGGCAGGCGGTAATCACAAATAATCAGCGCGGGTTGTGTCTCGCTTAATTCGATGCACGACAGCGCCTCTGCCATGCCTTCGGCGAACATCGGCGATAAACCCCAACTGTTGAGCAGTCCGCCCAGCGATTCCAGCGCCGCTTCGTCGTCGTCAATCAGCAATATGCGCTCGCCTTGAAATTGTCCCGGTGCGCGCTCAACATCGGTGCGGCGTTCCAACGGCACATCTGTCGCAGCGGGTAGGGTGAGGCTAAACACTGTGCCGCGCCCTGGCCGCGAGCGCACAGCGAGTGGGTAGCCGAGCAGACGCGCGATGCGCTGCACAATCGCCAAACCCAAGCCAATGCCCTGCGCGCGATTGCGCGCCGCATTGCCGATCTGAAAGTATTCTTCAAAAATATGCGGTAGATGTTCTTCAGCGATGCCGATGCC
>JAYVBU010000125.1:0-3478 GCA_043750335.1 Betaproteobacteria bacterium
TAATTAGCCATCAAGGGCGTCCCGCTTTTCGTACCCCGCTGCCCGAGAGTTTGCTTAAGCTTCAAAGGCGGGAGTACTACCGCTTAGCAACGCCCATGCGCGAGCCGCCGCAGTGCACCATTCCCAATTTAGCCGGGGTCTCATCTGAGGCGAGTGTGGTGGATATCAGCGTGGGGGGCGTTGCCATCAGCGGTTTGCCGCAGGACATGACGATAGAAAAGGGCTTACTGCTTGACCAATGCCGCATCGTATTGCCGGCAGAGGGATCGGTCGTATCGACGTTAGAGGTGTGCAGCCTGCAACAATCTACGCTGCGTTCCGGAGAGCAGGTGTTGCGCGCAGGCTGTCGGTTTGTCGATGTACCCGCCCAACATCAGGCGAAAATCCAGCGCTACATTATTCGCATAGATCGCGAACGGCGCGCGTTGGTACGCGGTCGTTAAGGACTCGTTTTTAACCAGCGCGCTACATCCAGCGCAAAGTAAGTCAAGATACCGTCCGCGCCAGCGCGCTTGAATGCCAGCAGTGATTCTAAAACGCACGCTTGCTCGTTTAACCAGCCATTTTGAGCGGCTGCTTTGAGCATGGCGTATTCGCCACTGACTTGATACACGAAAGTGGGCGCGCCGAATTCGTCTTTCACGCGGCGTACGATATCGAGATAGGGCATGCCCGGCTTAATCATCACCATGTCAGCGCCTTCTTGTAGATCGAGACCCACTTCCCAGAGCGCTTCATCCGAATTGGCGCAGTCCATTTGATAGGTGTATTTATTCCCCGCGCCGAGCGTGGCGCTAGAGCCAACAGCATCGCGAAACGGGCCGTAGAAGCTCGACGCATACTTGGCCGAATAAGCCAGGATGCGCGTATGAATATGCTTGGCCTGATCTAGCGCGGCGCGGATTTCGCCAATGCGGCCATCCATCATGTCCGAGGGGGCGACGATGTCGGCACCCGCAGCGGCATGACAGAGTGCCTGCTGTTTTAAAACGGCGACCGTCTCATCGTTTATGACATACCCGGCATCGTCGATCAGACCATCCTGGCCGTGACTGGTGTAGGGGTCGAGCGCCACATCGGTAATAATGCCGAGCAGCGGAAATTTAGCTTTTAAGGCGCGCACTATGCGCGGTACTAAACCATGCGGGTTATAGGCTTCTTCAGCCCCCAGACTTTTCAAACCCGTGTCGATCACCGGGAACAGCGCCAAAGCAGGAATACCCAAGTGCACACATTCTTCAGCTACCCGCAGTAAATGATCCAGGCTCATGCGAGAAACGCCCGGCATGGAGGACACCGCTTCCAGGCGATTTTCGCCGTCCAGCACGAATACCGGATAGATCAGATCATCTACGCTAAGCCGAGCTTCGCGCATCATGCGCCGGGAAAAGTCGTCATGCCGCATGCGGCGCATGCGGCGGGAAGGAAATTTTCCGAATGTCTTCATGGCCAACGTTTTCCTTTCTGTTTGTGCGGGAAGCCCAGGGAGTAATCTACGAACCGAATTATGACGGGGGCAAAAAAATTTAACTTATTTCCTGGAACTTAATAAAAAGCTGCCTATCATAGTAAGCAGATAGCAGCGATGCTGTCTCCCGCTTCTCCTCCCTGAGCGGGGCCTTAATCCCCATTAAGGCGTTCCACCCCCGGTTTTTGTTCCCCTTTAACCGGGGGTTTTTTATGCCCGCAACAAACGACTAGGGGTGGTTTAACCAGCCGCCGATAATCGCTTCTGCCTCGTCCGCGCCACTCTTTTTCAAGCTTGAAAATAACTGCACGCTGCACTGTGGGCAAGCTTCCTTCAAGGAACCGCGCACCTTATTCAAAGACGCGCCAGCCTGGCTTTTGGATAATTTGTCCGCCTTGGTCAACAGGATATGGATGGGCCGTCCAGTCGGTGAAAACCAATCCAGCATTTGCCGGTCGAGTGGGGTGAGCGGATGCCTAATATCCATAATTAACACCAAGCCCGCCAGCTCAGCACGCGTTTTCAAGTATTGTGCGAGAACTGCCTGCCAGTGCTTGCGCACCGATTCCGGCACTTCGGCATAGCCATAGCCGGGCAAATCCACTAAATAATTTCCATCGCTGATTCGAAAGAAATTAAGCAGCTGGGTGCGCCCCGGGGTTTTACTGACAAAAGCCAGTTTGCGGCCGGCAAGCGTGTTGATCGCGCTGGATTTACCGGCGTTAGAACGCCCGGCAAAAGCAATTTCGCGCGCCGTTACGGGCAGGGTGGTGAGTTCATGAACCGAAACCTCGAATTCAAGCTGGCTGAATAACGACATGGGAATCCATTTTACGCTTGGCGAGAGGGGGAATAGTTAGGTAGAATAAGGGTTTACTAATTTTCAATAGCCCCCGGGCGAGCAAAACAGCCTTGGGACAAGAACAGCTTAAGGAGCTTTCATGAAACAAATTTTGGCCTTGGTTCTGCTTGCAGGCGCTACCCTAACGGCGCAAGCTGAAACCGCTCCTGCAACAAAAGGCGATGCGGCAAAAGCACAAACCATCGTGAATAGCGTGTGTGCCGGTTGCCATGCTGCCGACGGTAACAGTGCCGCGCCCGCGAACCCCAAGCTGGCTGGGCAGTCTGCGGAGTATATCACCAAGCAATTGAAGAACTTTAAAGACGCTGCGAAAGAGCCGAACAAAGAAGGTGCGCGCAAAAGTGCGGTGATGGGCGCGATGGCGAGCCCGTTGAGCGATCAAGACATGCTTAATCTGGGTGCCTATTATTCTGAAAAAGCGATTAAGCCCGCTAGCGCGAAAATTCCCTTTGATGCAGGCAAGAAAGTGTATCAAGGCGGCAACTCGGGCACCGGCGTACCGGCATGTGCAGGTTGCCATGGCCCGACTGGCGCAGGCATCCCCGTACAGTTTCCGCGCCTAGGTGGCCAGCATGGGGATTATATTTTGGCGCAGTTGAAAGCTTTCCGCTCCGGTGATCGCGTAAACGATGCTGGCAAAATGATGCGCACCATCGCCAATAAAATGTCCGATCAAGAAATGATGGCGGTGGCGAATTACGTGTCCGGTTTGAAATAAGCGGCGACACAGCAAGATAAAAAAGGGAGGCGCAATGCCTCCCTTTTTTATTGGGCGCGCATGGCGAAAAATCTCCGCGCTAGCGCATCTTGCTTGAGTTCATTTCTTAGCCCGCAGAAAGCGCCGAGCTGCATTTTGGGAATGCGCGCAGCAACTTTCTATCCATTGTTACAAGCGGCGTGCCGAGCTGCATGGCGAGTGCAACAAACTCGCAGTCGTACGCTGAGCAGTCACTTTCCTTGACTAACGCCAAAACACTGAGCGAATCAACTTCAAACTCCGCGCCATCGAGGAGGCTTTCCGCCTCCTTCTGTAAGTCACAGGCCTGATCGAAAGTGAGCGCTTTGCGTCGCAGATATCCGGCCAGAATATTGCGAAACTCGCTGCGCCAGAGAATAGGTGCCGCCCAGTCCGGCTCCCGCTCCAGCAA
>JAYVBU010000126.1:0-3474 GCA_043750335.1 Betaproteobacteria bacterium
GCAGTCATCGAAGCAATGGCCGCAGGCTTACCGGTGGTCGTTTCAGATTTTGACGGCTATCGCGATCTCGTTGCGGACGATGTAAATGGCTATCGGATACCGACGATCTGGCTACCCTTATCGGATCGGCTTGAAGCGCTCCGAGGGATATTAGAACCTTCGCTTGCCAGTTTTTACGCCGCACAGAGCGTGGCGCTGGATGAGGAAGTATTCATGCAACGCGTAAGCGCCTTGATTGGCGACCCCACCCTACGCCGTCGATTGGGTGATGAAGGCAGAGCACAAGCGCAGAAACGATTTCATTGGCGCACTATCATCGCCGCATACGAAACGGTTTGGGCATCACTTAAAGCCGACACCACGCGCCTGTTGCCGCAGGCAAAATCAGTCGATCCGAATTTACCTTCCATGCAGACCGTGTTCGGCCACTACCCGACGCGCATTCTCTCGGATGCAACACCGCTGGCACTATCCTTGCGAGGGCAAGCAGTAGTGAATGGGGAGTTGTTACTGCCGGCTGTGTACGAAGATGCCAGCCCGCTACTGTTGGACGGTGCTGCTTGGTGGGTGCTATCCAGTCTTTCAGTTCGGGAAAATACGCTTGGCGCTCTGCTTGCAGAAGGGCAAAGCGCCATAGATAGCTCGGATGACTTACTGCGTATTACGGTTATTTGGCTCGCCAAACATGGCCTAGTCCGATTTTCAAGCTGAGCTAAAACGGCAAAAATTGCCGCTTTACCCGGCAGAAATTTCCGTCCAAACAAGCCCTTACTTCACGCCTAAAGAAACCCCGGCACAAGCCGCTAGTAAGCTAAGCCCTGTGCCTCGATACAGGATTTAGAAACGCGCTTTGTTAAGCCAAGCTGGAGGAAACAGTGAAGGCAGTCATTCTCGCAGGTGGCCTAGGCACTCGATTGAGTGAGGAGACTTCGGTCAAGCCGAAGCCGATGGTGGACATCGGCGGCAGACCTATTCTCTGGCACATCATGAAGCTTTACTCCGAGCACGGCATCAATGATTTTATTGTGTGTGTTGGCTATAAGGGCTACATGATTAAGTCGTACTTCGCCAATTATTATTTGCACAACTCTGATATCACCATCGACTTTGCAAACAATCAAACCCAGATACACCAAAATCATGCCGAGCCCTGGCGCGTAACCCTGGTAGATACCGGAGAGCGCACCATGACCGGCGGTCGCTTAAAACGGATCGAAAAATATTTGGGTGATGATGATTTTTGTATGACTTATGGCGATGGTGTCAGCAATGTGAATGTTGCTGCACTAATCAAATTCCATCGTGAACACGGTACGCTGGCGACCTTAACGGCTGTGCAACCACCTGGACGTTTCGGCGCGGTGGATATGGAGCAAGCCAAAATAAGAGCGTTTCAGGAAAAGCCTGTAGGAGATGGCGGTTGGGTGAATGGCGGCTTCTTTGTGCTCTCGCCCAAGGTGCTCGAATTTATCGACGGCGACACGACATTTTGGGAGCAGGCACCGATGGAACGCTTGGCAGCGCAAGGGCAATTCTCTGCCTACAAGCATCACGGATTCTGGCATCCAATGGACACCATGCGCGACAAAATTGCGTTGGAAGAAATGTGGGAGTCGGGAAAGGCACCATGGAAAATTTGGCAATAGACCCTCATTTTTGGCTGGGCAAACGGATTCTGGTGACAGGCCATACCGGCTTCAAAGGTGGCTGGCTGTGCCTGTGGCTGCAATCTATGGGCGCACACGTCATCGGCTACTCACTGGCGCCGCCATCGACGCCCAATCTTTTTCAAATAGCTCGCGTGGATGAAGGCATGACCCATATCAATGGAGATATCCTCGACTTGGCCAAGCTGCAATCGGTAATGTCAGCGCATGCGCCAGAAATTGTGTTTCATCTTGCCGCCCAAGCGCTCGTGCGCCGATCTTATGCAAATCCAGTAGAGACCTATGCGAGCAATGTGATGGGCACGGTAAATGTCCTCGAAGCCATCAGACAGAGTGGGTGTGTGAAGGCTGTGGTCAACGTGACCAGCGACAAATGTTATGAAAATCGCGAGTGGGCTTGGGGCTATCGCGAAAATGATCCGATGGGTGGCTATGACCCATACAGCAGCAGCAAAGGCTGCGCCGAGCTGGTGACGGCGGCCTACCGCAATTCTTATTTCACCGAGCAGGGCATACACATGGCATCGGCCCGCGCGGGAAATGTAATTGGTGGGGGAGACTGGGCGGAGGACCGCTTGATACCCGACATCATGCGCGCCATCTGCAACGGTGAGGCGGCGCAGATTCGTTATCCCAATGCGACCCGGCCCTGGCAACACGTACTAGAACCTTTGTCTGGCTATCTCATACTGGCACAAGCCCTGTGGAGGCATGGTGCGCCTTATGCAGAGGGATGGAATTTTGGTCCGGCTGAAGGCGACTCGCGCCCCGTGGCGTGGATGCTCGATAAGCTGATCGCGTTATGGGGTGAAGGCGCAAGTTGGGTACGGGAAAAAAATGTGCAACCGCACGAAGCCAATTATCTAAAACTCGATTGCGCCAAGGCACACGGCATGCTGGGATGGTATCCGTGCTGGACGTTGACTACTGCACTACAAAATGTCGTGTCCTGGTACAAAAGCTATTTGGCTGATGCGGATATGCGCGAAGTCTGTATGCAGCAGATCACAGCATATCAAGCCGACGGGGCGAGGCGCTAAAGTGTCCGCAGCAGAACTCCGAACCCGGATACTCGAATTGGTCGGTGAGTATGGTGCCATGCTTGAGACCCCCACGGCTTTTATTCCTGGACAGAGCACGATTCCCGCCGCTGGCAAAGTGATTGGTGCTTCGGAGTTGCAGCATCTCGTCGATGCATCGCTGGATGGTTGGCTCACCACGGGACGTTTCAACGACGCTTTCGAAAAACGTCTGGGCGAGTTTCTCGGTGTGAAACATGTACTGACGGTGAATTCTGGCTCGTCGGCAAATTTGCTGGCGTTTGCAGCGTTAACCTCACCCAAGCTCGGCGAGCGCGCGCTGAAGCCGGGCGATGAAGTGATTAGCGTGGCGGCCGGTTTTCCCACCACCGTGAATCCTATTTTGCAACAGGGCATGGTGCCTGTGTTTGTCGATGTAGAAATCCCCACTTACAACATCAATGTTTCTCTATTTGAAGCCGCGATCTCGGATAAAACACGCGCCATCATGCTGGCGCACACCTTGGGCAACCCCTACAACTTAGCCGAAGTCACACGGCTCGCCAGAAAATACAATCTCTGGTTAATCGAAGATTGCTGCGACGCACTAGGATCGACTTACGACGGACAACTCGCCGGCACATTCGGCGATATCGGTACACTGAGTTTCTACCCGGCACACCACATCACCATGGGAGAGGGCGGGGCGGTATTTACCAACAATGACGCGCTCAAACGCATTGTCGAATCATTCCGCGATTGGGGGCGTGACTGCTACTGCGCGCCCG
>JAYVBU010000127.1:0-3471 GCA_043750335.1 Betaproteobacteria bacterium
CCAGGGGTGCAGACATCGGCATTGGGAATGTTGGTGGTAAAAATTAGCGCGCCTAATGCTAGTACTGGATTGGTGACTGCGCGCTCTCCGCTATCGGGCAGATCGATGTACCACCCTTTTTTGGTGCTGTAATCAACGGCATTTGATGAAGCGGTGCGAAATAAGCCGTCGCTGGAGGTGGTGAAAGTTTGTTGCTGGAGGCTAGCGCGCAAAGGCGTGATTAAGGGCGTAGTACTTAAATTATCCACTAAGCCGTAGTAGGTCTGGGTCTGCCCGGTTCCGGGTACGTCTGAATTGCCGAGGTATTTTCCGGTGCCGACGAATACTGCGCGCATACCGCGGACGACGCCGAGTTCAGGCACGGTAGTAATGGCTTGGGAAGCGCCTTGGCTATCGACCAGGGTAGCCAATTTAGCGACGCTCCAATTAGCGTTGCTGCCGGTTAGGTCAAAGCGCCAGAGATTGCCTTCCAGATCGCCGCCATAGACGTACTCAACCGTGTTATCGAGATCGCTGGTGGCGACGAAGCCGCTGATATGCGCTAAACCGCTGGGGGTGGTGGATGTTCCTGCGCCGGTGGAAATGGCTTTGATTAGCGCGCCGGTGCGCGCATTCAACACGTATAAACGTCCTACGCCATCCCCGCCGGTGTCGCTGCCGTTGTTGTAGCCGGAAGTAAAGATGGCGACCCAGCCTTCTGTCGCTGTTTTGACCAGCAGCGGGGTGGCATAGCTAAGCCCGATGTGTTGGCTGTCGGCGGTGCTGGCGTTAGGGAATTCCCACAGTACTTTGTTGGCAACGGCAGCATCGTCGGCTGCGCTCGGGTCGGTGATATCCAGCGCGTAATAACCCCGCCCCCCTTTGCCCAGGCCACCTACGAGAATGGTGCGCCAGTCTGGCGTTGAGCCGGTTGCGCCTTGGGTGTTGTTGAAATCGGTGTCGCCGACGACCGGCGTGGTGTCCATGTAAAAATAATGAACAAAGCCAATTTTCGCGCTCAGGTTGAGCAGTTTGCTCGTGGTCGCGTTGCCGGGTAGTTTGGCGCTGAATAATAAGCCCGGCACGTAGGCCCATTGCTCGCTCCCTCCGCCTGTCCCCGCGCTAAAGGCGTGCAGCATGCCGTCATTGGCCGCTTGATACACCATCTTGACCCGGGCGGTCTGGGCGGTCTTGAATTCCGCATAGCCGGTATCGGAATAAGCGTAATAGGGCGCGGCGACATAGACGGATTCGGCATTCACAATATCACCGAGCACATGGGTGCGCGTGCGATAAGTCGTGCCTTCAAGTGATCTATTTCCGCGTAGAAAATCCAGTACGGTTGAATTGCTGGAGCCGACAGCGGGCAGATCCAGCGCAGTCTGTTGAGCCGAACTCAAGCTAGTCCACGTAAATGCGATACCTGCGCTGCCTGAAAATGAGCCAATCTTGCGGCTGGTCCAAGCCAGGTTATCCAATTGCGCCTGGGCTGACGTTGCCCAAAGCGGTGCAGCGGTATCCGGGATGCCAGTGGACAAATTGATCGGGTAAGCCTGCAAGTCACCGCTCCAATTTCCGCTGTTATAACTGGAGGAATATGAGTAGTTGTCATTCGCCGCGACGTTATTGTTGCTTACTGTGACGGCCGCTGCTGCACCGTCACGGCCAACGATATCGTTCAATGCGGCTATTAGGCCATCTTTGAGCGTGGCGGGATCTTTGCCGCTGAAATATTGGCCGTGGCCGTTGACTGCGGCATGCCATAAATCGTCAACAGTGGTTGTGGTGTCGCTGACGGGGACGGGCCAATTGAGTGTTCCATTAGTGAGGCTGGTCAAGGTGCTGGCCGTGTTGGCAAGTGTGCCATCCACCCCCAAACCCACGGTGAAAGTAGAAACGTGTTGCCAGGTTGCCGGATCGGTGCTGTTGGCCGCCACATTATTGGGTAAGGCGGTACGTAGGTCGGTGACCCAGTAATACATGGCGATGTCCGCTAGGCTGTCGCTGCTGGCGTTGGGTCCTTCATAGAAGGGGCGCGGCCAAGTGTTGCCAGAGATAAGTGCTGTCCCGGAGATGGGGTCATTGCTGACAGGGGCTGGCAGCGTGGGTACGGTCTTGTCGTGGTTGCCGACGCTGCTTGTGACGGCCTTGTTCCAATAGCCATCGGTTGAAACGATATGGTAGTTGGATTGGCAGGATTGTTGGATTGGGTCAAGCGACCCGCTGGCCCCGGGCATTGTTCCGGTTTTATAGTATTCACCCACGCGCCGGAGCGCTTCTGGCACAGGCGTATAGCCAGAGGGCGTAACCGCAAACAATTTAGCGAACCACGAAGATTTTTGACCTGAGGTGAAGTCAAGCGAGTTGAGAAAGTTGGCACCGCTGGTGTTGGTGTTGCCGCTATTATCGTTGATGGTGTAAAACCCGACGCGATATTGGTCGTTCAAGGTCGAAAAGGCTAGGCTCAAGGCGCTTTTCATGGCCAGCATGCGCGTACGGTAGTAGCTGTGCCAAATAATGAAATTGGTTTGCTGCTCGGGCGGGATGGTATAGCAGGTGAAGTTTGCATCGTTGCTGACAATCGCGCTGTTTGCGGCCACGGTCAGGATGGTGGATGCCCCGCCATTGTAAGTGCAGTAATCGGCGAGTTGCGCCGACCGGTTGCAATTGGACTCCTGTACTTTAAAGCTGGTGGATACGTTGCGGGTGGTAGTGCTGGTATAGCCATCGGTATAGGCGTTAGGCCAGGCGGGTACGCTGAGCGCATTGCCATTTGCGTCAACCGGCGTCTGATAGGTGTAGCTGGGGTTGTAATAGATACGGTTAAAAGAACTGGAGCGAAAAGATCGTTTTTCACAATAGGCTGAAATGGTATTTACGTCCTCGGGTATATAGGTGCGGTCCATGCTGCCGGAGTTGTCCAGCGTGAACATGATATTGGGTTTCGCTCGGTTCGTTGCCGACAAAGGGGAATCGGAAATGTCAGTGGAAGCGGCGAAAGCGAATTGGGTAGAAACACAAATCAACACCAAGAGGGTGCGAGTTAGCGCGATGAAAGTAGCGTTCAAGTTGCGCATGATGTCATTTCCTTTGTTTGACGCTCGTTCAGTAGCCGAGCATCGGTCAGCGGTTATCAAGGGTTAATAGCCGAGTGTGCCTTGGATGATGCTGGTGGCGTTTCTGGGGCCCTGTACTCTCACCGTGGCCCGGTAGTAAATCTTAGTGGCGGTCGTAAAAACGGGCGAATTGGATTTTTTGCTGCTGTTGTCTTTGGGGTCCTGAGCAACGCAATTGGCGCGCGTATCGGCACCGGGCAAGGCGCTGCACAAGCGGTCGATGACGTACTGGATGCGATAGAGCGAATGATCGTCGCAACCAGAGAGGGTTGCCCCTGAAGTACTGCGGCAGGGAACCGTGGCCCAATTGATGGTGGTGGGTAAGCCCGCCGTATCAACTGCCTGCTCCAGCGCGAAATACTGATTGGGAATATCT
>JAYVBU010000128.1:0-16683 GCA_043750335.1 Betaproteobacteria bacterium
TCGCTCATCGCATCTGCCGCGCGCCCAGAGAGTAGGTAAATATTGGCGCGGTAGTTGTAGTAGTCGGCGTTGCGTGATTCTTTGGGCACTTGTTCAAGCGCGATCAGGGCGTTGAGCACACGGCCTTGCTCGTATTGGCGCGCGGCTTCGGCCCATGCGCTCGGTTGCGCCACTCCGCTCGGTAAGAGCGCGGGGTATTGCACGACCCATTGCACGCTGTCGCGCGCTTTGACGGTGATGTCGCGCTTGGGGGCGGACCATAGGGCGAAGTAGGCGGTCTCATCGCTCAGTAGATCAAGGCTGCCTTCTGGATTGCTCACGGCGACTTTGCCGCCGAAGACCGCGAGCGCAGCTTGTTGCTGGCTAACGCTGACGGCAAAATCACCACCGGCGGTGCTGACGTTGCCGTGAGGGGTGTTTATTTGAATTTGCGTCAAGGCATCGGTGGCAACATTGATGTTGCCGCTTAGCATTTCTATTTGCAGCGTTTTGCCGTCGGGGCTGTGGCCGCGCAAGATAAGGTGGGTGTTTTGGTCCAGTGGTAGGGTGGTGGAACCAAGGCGCAAGGCGCTGCGCCCACCGGCAAATACTTTTAGTTCGTCGCCCGCACACAGCGCTTGTTCGAGTGTTGCGGGCTGCCAGCTTTGTTGCGCGCGAATTCGCACATCGCCTTGAATGGTGACGACGCGCGCGACAGGGTCGGCGCAGATCGGTGCGCTGGACGCGGCTGCATTTGCCTCAGGCAGGATGAATAGACAAGCACTGCTCAGACAGAGCAATGCTTTTTTATAACCCGACATTTTTAACACTCCATCGACCACCCGGTAGGGGCAGCCTGTTTATTATTTTTGTTATAAACGCGAAACGATTTGTACGTTAGTTAGTGCCGTGCTTCTTTTTCCAGATTCAGCCTTTGCGCGGCGAGCACGGCTTCGGTACGGTTGTTAACATCCAGTACGCGGAATATTGCACTGAGATGAATTTTGACTGTGCCTTCGCTTAAATCTAATTCGCGTGCGATAACTTTGTTGGGTTTGCCGTCGGCCAGGAGGTGCAGCACTTCTTTCTGGCGCACTGTCAGGCCATTGTTCCAACTCTTTTGCCCCTGGGTGGGCACGGCTTCTTTCACTGTCATGCGCTGGAATAAGTGCGGCGGTATATATACGCCGCCTGCTAGTATCAGGCGTAGCGCTGAGAGCATGACAGAAGGCGCAGTAGATTTATGGATAAAGCCCGCCGCTCCGGCATCTAACGCGGCCTGCGCGTCAGCAGGTTCGTCGGAGCCGGATACGATTGTTACCGGCACATCGGGAAAGCGGTTGCGAAATTGTTTCAGGCCGACGACGCCATCCATCGCGGGCATGTTGAGATCGAGCAGTGCTAAATCCAGATCGGGGGTGGCTTCGGCGCATTGCAGCGCAGCGGTGAGCGTTGCGGCTTGCAGCAGTTCGGTATCCGCTTCCAGCTCGCGCAAGACCATGCTAAGTCCGGCACGGAATAGGTCGTGGTCATCGGCGAGCAAAATTTTCACGGGGCTTCCTCAGGTAGGGGCGCGTTTAAACTTGCTTCGGCGGTGCATAGCCCCTGTTAGGGGTGATTTTATGCCATTTATAATTTTTATCCCAGAGCCATATATCTTTTGCCTTCGTGCCTATGACTTTTGCTCTATATCGCTATCCATTGTTACAGTGCTAGGCTTTTTTTATACTCGGCACTGATCGGGCTCATTGACACACCCCGCCTCGCTGAGTAGCGTACGCGGATCGCTTCACGAATCACTGCCAATGAAACACGCTCGCGCTACCGATAATCCCACCCCCCCTAGCGGCCCATTGCGCCTGAAGGATGTACTCGCCGACCTTTTGGCGGATGGCCATATCCCCAAAGATACCGGTAATGATTTACTCGCCGCGCATCGTAGCGAGCGCGCGGATCAGCACCCGATGGCACTGATTCATGCACAAAAGTGGCGCAGCCTTCTGCCACCTCACGCGATGATGAATATGGAGTTTCTCATCGAGTGGCTAGCTGCCAAGACCGGCCTGAGCCCCTACCACATCGACCCTTTGAAAATCGACGTTGCGGCGGTGACAGAGGTGATGTCACAAGCCTACGCCTCGCGCTTTCGCATACTGCCGGTGGAGGTAAACCCGAACGAGGTAGTGGTCGCGACTGCCGAGCCTTTTGTGCATGACTGGGAAGAAATTGTGCAGCAGGTTGCACGCCGTCCGATACGCCGCGTGATCGCCAGCCCACTCGATTTGAACCGCTATATCGCCGAGTTCTACAGTCTTGCGCTGTCTGTGAAGCAGGCGGTGCGCGCACAAGAAGGTGCAACCCAAAGCGGCATTACCAATTTTGAACAATTAGTCGCGCTAGGTCGCATGGGCCAGCTCGATGCGAACGACCAGAGCGTGGTGCGGATTGTGGATTGGCTTTTGCAATATGCTTTTGAGCAGCGCGCGAGCGACATCCACATCGAGCCACGACGCGAATTCGCCAATGTGCGCTTTCGCATTGATGGCGTGTTGCACCATGTGTATCAAATACCCAGTGCGGTTTATAACGCGATCACCAGCCGCATCAAGTTATTGGGTCGCATGGATATGGTCGAGAAGCGCCGCCCGCAAGATGGACGCATTAAAACCGTCACACCGGGCGGGGACGAAATCGAGCTGCGTCTCTCCACCATGCCTACCGCCTTTGGCGAAAAACTGGTGATGCGGATTTTTGATCCAGAGGTACTGGTACGTAATTTCACCGAGCTAGGGTTTAGTGATGTTGAATCCAAGCGCTGGGAAGGCATGGTGTCGCATCCCAACGGGATCATTCTGGTGACCGGCCCTACCGGCTCCGGCAAGACTACTACGCTCTACACCTCGCTCAAGCAGCTGGCCGAACCGGAGGTGAATGTGTGTACGGTCGAAGACCCGATCGAAATGGTCGTGCCTAATTTTAATCAGATGCAAGTGCAGCCTGGCTTGGGCCTGGATTTTTCCAGCGGCATTCGTACTCTGATGCGGCAAGACCCGGACATCATCATGGTAGGCGAGATACGTGATTTGGAAACGGCAGAGATGGCGATTCAAGCCGCGCTCACGGGTCACTTGGTGCTCTCGACCTTACACACGAACGACGCGCCTTCGGCCATTACGCGCTTAATGGATTTGGGTGTGCCGGCCTACCTAATCCAATCCACCGTGCTCGGCGTGTTGGCACAACGCCTAGTACGTACGCTGTGCCCACATTGCAAACAAGCCACCACGATCGAAGACGACACCTGGAACGATTTAGTGCGCCCGTGGAAAGCGCCCAAGCCAGCAACAGTTTATGGCCCGGTCGGGTGCCTGGAATGCCGCATGACCGGTTATCGCGGTCGTAGCGGCATCTATGAAATACTCACGATGTCGCCTGCGGTGGCGCGCCTCATCACCACCAACTGTGATCTCGCCAAGCTACGTGAAACTGCTTTTCGCGACGGCATGAAAGCCTTGCGCGTCTCCGGTGCGGCCAAAGTGGCGGCGGGTGTCACCACGCCGGAAGAAATTTTGAAAGTAACGCCCCCGCCGTTCGATGCTTGATGCTTAAGTTACTTTATTTTGCCGCACTGGTAGATAAGCTTGGTCTTGCGAGCGAAGAGCTCCCTTTGCAAGATGGCGTAGCAGATATTCGCGGTTTAGTCGCCAAGCTCAAGCAGCGTGGCGGTGCATGGGAGGAAGTGTTCAGCAATGCCGCTTTGCGTATTACCGTTAACAAACAATTTTCAGAGCTCAACACCCAGATCAAAGCTGGGGATGAAATCGCGTTTATTTCAGCTTGGTTATAGCGTCGCCGATTTTTAAACCTAACACTTGTGCCGCGTTTCCTAAATTGATCGCTATCTCTACTAGCCCTACGCTATTTTCAAACCAAAAAGCCTCACCCGGTTTCGCTTCACAAAATGTTTTTCTGCATTGAATAGGCATCTCTGCCAAATACAAGACAATGCTGCCATTCACATTACTTCTGCGTAGGCCAGTCAGGCAGTTTCCATAATGGTCTATGTAAATGATGCGCGGGATATCCGCGCCACTAAATTGCACTTGCAGCGCGTCAATTGCACTGAGCTTTTCCGCCGGGAATTGGCCGAGTGCAATCCATGCTGCGATGGGCGCAAACAAATCGCGACCGTGAAAACTCGACGATAATTGTTCTGGTCGCCAAGTAATACGCCAGCACAGTACTGCCTGTGACCGCGCCGCAATCACGGACAACAATCCGTTGTCCGGCCCAATAAACCAGTAGCCATCCGCCACCATCACGACCGCGTGGCGCGCGCCACCCACCCCCGGATCAATCACACAAAAAAATACGCTACCCGGCACAAATTTTGTGTGCAGTGCTGCCAAGAGATGTGCGCTGGACTCGATATCAAAATCCGGTGCATTGTGCAGTAAATCAATGACCGGGACTGTGGGCGCGTATTGTGCAAACACGGCTTTAATCTGACCAACGTAAATATCCGCTGCGCCGAAATCTGTGAAGAGCACGATCATGACACTCGCCTCCTATGGTCTGCGTACTTTCCTGGAATCTTATTCGAATAAAAAAGCCGACACTAGGTCGGCTTTAGAAGGAAACACGATGTTATCGATTATTTATTCAGTATCGACAGCTGCCGTCGCATCAGGACGATCAACCAATTCGACGTAAGCCATCGGGGCGTTATCACCCTGGCGGAATCCGCACTTAAGAATGCGCAGGTAACCCCCATTGCGATTCTGGTAACGCGGGCCCAGTTCGTCGAACAATTTGACCACGATATCGCGGTCGCGCAGACGGTTGAAAGCCAGGCGGCGATTCGCCACTGAAGGCTTTTTGCCCAAAGTAATCAATGGCTCGGCCACGCGGCGTAATTCTTTTGCCTTGGGCAGAGTGGTTTTGATCGCCTCGTGACGCAACAGGGAGTTAGCCATATTACGCAGCATGGCCAAACGATGGCTGCTGGTACGATTTAATTTGCGAAGTCCGTTACCGTGACGCATGGTGCTATCCTTTTTTCTTCAACTCGCTTATTTGTTGTGGTGCTCAAGACCAGCCGGAGGCCAGTTTTCGAGACGCATGCCCAAGGTGAGGCTCTTGGAAGCGAGTACATCTTTAATTTCGTTCAGCGATTTACGTCCGAGGTTAGGTGTTTTGAGCAGCTCGTTCTCGGTACGTTGAATCAAATCGCCAATGTAATAAATATTTTCTGCTTTAAGGCAGTTAGCCGAACGAACCGTCAACTCCAGATCGTCCACCGGGCGCAACAAGATTGGATCAATCATCGGTGCGCGCGGCGCTTCTGCCAAGGCAGGTGTGCCTTTCAGATCGGCAAAAACGCCCAG
Organism: Betaproteobacteria bacterium; assembly: GCA_043750335.1. Lineage (GTDB taxonomy): Bacteria > Pseudomonadota > Gammaproteobacteria > Burkholderiales > Thiobacteraceae > RBG-16-58-11. The sequence goes on from JAYVBU010000128.1 coordinate 5,367, forward strand.
TTGGTCCATCAAAATCCGCGCGGCGTAACGCACAGCTTCTTCGGGATCGACCACACCATTGGTTTCAATGTCCATCACCAGCTTGTCCAAGTCGGTGCGCTGCTCGACGCGCGCACTTTCAACAGCGTAGCTGACGCGGCGCACAGGACTGAACGATGCATCCATCATAATGGTGCCGATGGCATGCTCCTGGTCTTCCACACGACGCGATGCGACGGGTTGATATCCACGACCTTGTTCAATCTTGATTTCCATACTGAGTGAGCCGTTGCCGGTCATGTGTGCAATGACGTGCTCCGGGTTCAGTATCTCGACATCGTGACTGCCTTCGATATCGCCAGCGGTGACCAAACCTTTGCCTTGTTTCGACAAACGCAGAGTGGTTTCGGAACGATTGTTCAACTTGAGTGAGATACCTTTCAAGTTGAGCAGAATATCAACAACGTCTTCTTGTACACCTTCGATCACGGAATATTCGTGCAATACGCCGTCAATTTTAACTTGCGTAATCGCGTAGCCCGGCATGGACGAGAGCAAGATGCGACGCAGCGCATTGCCCAAGGTATGGCCATAGCCACGCTCGAACGGCTCCATTACGACGCGAGCACGCAAGGGAGATAGTTGCTCCACGTCAACGACTCGCGGCTTCAGGAATTCGGTAGCGCTGCTTTGCATGGATGTGTCCCCGTTCTAGTGCTAATGATTACTTGGAGTACAACTCGACCACGAGATGCTCGTTAATGGTAGCGGGCAATTCGCTACGAATTGGCTTCGCTTTGAATGTGCCTTTCAGTGCCGTGATATCGACTTCAACCCACTCGGGGAAACCGCGACCTTCGGCTGCTGTGACTGCGCCTTTGACACGTAATTGCGCTTTGGCTGGGCCTGCCACTTCTACCACGTCGCCTGCGCGTACTTGATAAGAAGGAATATTGACACGTTTGCCATTCACTAGAATGCCGTTATGACGCACTAATTGACGCGACTCGGAGCGCGAAGCGCCAAAGCCCATGCGATAGGTAACGGTGTCGAGGCGGCATTCGAGCAATTGCAGCAGGCTCTCGCCGGTCACGCCTCTGGCGCGGTCGGCCGCTTTGTAGTAACCACGGAATTGGCGTTCGAGAATGCCGTAAATACGACGAACCTTCTGCTTTTCGCGTAATTGATGGCCGTAGTCGGAGAGGCGCATGCCGCTCTTCTGGCCGTGTTGACCTGGCGCGTATTCACGGCGCTCGATTGAGCATTTGTCAGTAAAGCACTTCTCGCCTTTCAGGAAAAGTTTTTCACCTTCCCGGCGGCATAGACGGCATTTGGCATCGGTATAGCGGGCCACGATGTCTCTCCTAAATTAGATGCGGCGCTTTTTGGACGGACGGCAGCCGTTATGCGGCACCGGTGTCACATCAGCGATCTGGGTAATCTTGAAGCCGGCGGCATTCAAGCCACGCACTGCGGATTCACGGCCTGGACCGGGACCTTTAATGCGCACTTCGAGGTTTTTCACGCCGCATTCCTGGGCGATCTTGCCAGCATTTTCCGCCGCCACTTGGGCTGCGAACGGGGTGCTTTTACGCGAGCCTTTAAAGCCGGCACCGCCAGCAGTTGCCCATGATAAAGCGTTGCCTTGGCGATCCGTAATGGTCACGATGGTGTTGTTGAAGGACGCGTGGATGTGGGCGATGCCCTCAGCCACGTTTTTCTTGACCTTCTTGCGAACCCGGGTAGTTGGGGTTTTAGTTGCCATGTTGTTTGCTTTCCCTTAATGCCTTAAATGCGTGGAAACCGGATTACTTACGGATCGCCTTGCGCGGGCCCTTGCGGGTGCGCGCATTGGTGCGGGTACGTTGGCCGCGAGCGGGCAGACCTTTGCGGTGACGTTGACCACGATAGCAACCGAGGTCCATCAAACGCTTAATGTTCATGGTGACCTCGCGCCGCAGATCGCCTTCGACCGTGAATTTGGCGACTGCTTCACGCAGCTTTTCCATTTCGCTGTCGGTCAGGTCTTTCATCTTGGTAGTAGTGTTGACGCCCGCTGATTCGCAAATCAGTTGCGAACGCGTGCGACCAATGCCGTAAATCGCGGTTAACGCGATGACTGCATGCTGGTGGTTGGGGATATTCACCCCGGCGATACGGGCCATGCCATTACTCCTAGCTCAAGATTTTCGAAAGTCGAAAACCCGAAATTTTAACATTCAAACCGTTAACGATCAAAAACTTATGTGCTTATCCCTGACGCTGCTTATGACGCGGCTCAGCGCAAATCACGCGCACCACGCCTTTACGGCGGACGATTTTGCACTTACGGCAGATTTTCTTAACCGATGCTTGAACTCGCATAATCACTCTCCTCAACCTACATCACTAGCAAGCCGCCAGCCATGGTCAGTCGTAAACATTACTTCGCCCGATATGTAATCCGAGCGCGCGTTAAATCATAAGGCGTCATTTCTACCGTTACTTTGTCCCCCGGCAGAATGCGTATGTAGTGCATGCGCATTTTCCCGGAGATGTAACCCAAAACCACGTGCCCATTTTCCAGCTTGACCCGAAACGTTGCATTGGGGAGGGTTTCTAAAATTTCCCCCTGCATTTCGATCGTGTCCTCTTTTGCCATCTTGCGCTAACCGTTACCGTTGGCTATTACCGAGCCAAACCACCCTTGAAATTCGCTTTCTTGAGCAAACTTTCATACTGGTGAGTCATCAGGTAGGCCTGCACCTGGGTCATGAAATCCATGGTGACCACCACGATAATCAGCAAACTGGTGCCGCCAAAATAAAACGGCACGTTAAATTTCAATATCAAAAATTCCGGCAACAAGCACACTAAGGTGATGTACAGCGCACCGACCAACGTCAAGCGCAACATGATCTTCTCGATGTAGCGCGCCGTTTGCTCACCGGGGCGTATGCCTGGGACAAACGCACCACTCTTTTTCAAGTTGTCTGCCGTTTCTTTCGGGTTGTAAACCAAGGCCGTATAAAAGAAACAGAAGAAAATAATTGCGGTTGTGTACAAGATCACATACAGCGGTTGCCCCATGGACAACGCGCCCGATACATCCTTCAACCAACCCATGCCCTCATGTGAGCCAAACCATCCTGCCAAGGTTGCCGGAAACAGAATGATGCTCGAAGCAAAGATCGGTGGTATCACACCCGCCATATTCAGCTTCAAGGGTAAATGACTGCTTTGCCCGCCAAAAATCTTGTTGCCGACTTGGCGCTTGGCATAATTGACCAAAATCTTGCGCTGACCACGCTCTACATACACTACCAGATACGTGACCGCCGCTACGCCAACAATAATTGACAAAACAACCGGGATAGATAAAGCACCCGTTCCAACCAACTGGAATGTATTAACGATCGCTTTGGGTAAGCCCGATACAATACCGGCAAAAATTATCAAAGAAATACCATTCCCAAGGCCGCGCTCCGTAATCTGCTCTCCTAGCCACATCAAAAACAATGTGCCCGTGGTCAGAGTGATTACTGTAGTAAGGCGGAAAGACAACCCTGCTTCCAACACCAAACCTGGCTGGGATTCCAGCGCAATTGCGATACCGAGCGACTGAAAAACTGCAAGCACCAACGTCCCATAACGGGTGTACTGCGTAATCTTGCGGCGACCGGCTTCGCCTTCTTTCTTCAACGCCTCAAACGAGGGGACAACCACCGTCATCAACTGCATGATGATGGACGCTGATATGTACGGCATGATGCCTAACGTCAGCACAGATAGACGACTTAATGCTCCACCCGAGAACATGTTGAACATGTCCAAAATGCCACCTTTTCCGCCGCCGAATAATTGGGCAAGCTGCGAAGGCTCAATACCTGGTACAGGAATGTGTGTGCCGATGCGATAAACAATTAACGCGCCAAGCAAGAAGAAGAGGCGCTTTTTCAAGTCGCCCAGCTTTGCGCCTGCACCTAACATGTTATCTAAAGCCACACGTGTCCTATTTAATGCTTAATTAATACTTATTCGGCGATCTTGCCGCCGGCCGCTTCAATCGCTGCGCGCGCACCTTTGGTGACGCCCAAACCTTGCACGGTAATCGCTTTACTTATCGCGCCAGACAACACAATCTTGGCATGCAGGGCGCGCGAGGGCACCAAACCAGCTTGCTTGAGCGTGAGCAGATCAATTTTGTCTGCGCTTAATTTGTCCAGTGCGTAGAGCATCACTTGTGCCGTGTCGTTACGCGTCAAGGATACGAAACCTCGCTTTGGAAGACGGCGCTGCAAAGGCATCTGACCGCCCTCGAAACCCACTTTGTGAAAACCACCAGAACGTGACTTTTGACCCTTATGGCCACGACCTGCTGTCTTGCCCAAGCCACTGCCCATGCCACGTCCAACACGACGCTTAGGCTTCTTGGAACCGGGAGCCGGCTGTATGGTATTGAGTTCCATTTTTATCCCTCGCACTTCACGAGATACGACACTTTGTTAATCATGCCGCGCACTGATGGTGTGTCTATCAGCTCTACGGTGTGATGCAGACGACGCAGACCCAAACCACGCACACAGGCGCGATGCGATTGGATGGTGCCGATTGTGCTCTTCACCAGGGTCACTTTGACTTTTTTCTCAGCGGCCATGTTTTACTCCGTAATCTCTTCCACCGATTTGCCACGCTTGGCGGCAATCTCGGACGGTGTGGACATTTCTCTTAAACCATTAATCGTCGCACGCACCACATTATAAGGATTGGTCGATCCAACGATTTTGGCGAGCACGTTATGTACGCCCATCACATCGAATACCGCGCGCATCGCGCCGCCTGCAATAATCCCCGTACCTTCGGAGGCGGGCTGCATGATAACGGTTGAAGCACCATGATGGCCGATCACCGCGTGTTGCAAGGTGCCGTTCTTAAGCGAAATCTTAACCAGGTTGCGGCGCGCTTCTTCCATTGCCTTTTGCACAGCGACAGGCACTTCCTTAGATTTTCCCTTGCCCATGCCGATACCGCCATCGCCATCGCCGACTACGGTGAGTGCCGCGAAGCCCATGATGCGACCGCCCTTCACCACTTTGGTGACACGGTTCACGGAAATCATTTTTTCGCGTAAGCCGTCGCCGCGTTCTTCTGTTGCTTGGGGTTTAGCCATTTTCAACCTCTATTAGAACTTGAGACCGCCTGCACGCGCGGCCTCCGCCAGCGCTTTGACGCGCCCATGATATTTAAAACCAGAACGGTCAAAAGCCACGGTTTCAACACCTGCCGCTTTCGCTTTTTCAGCAATCATTTTGCCGATTGCAGCCGCTGCTGCCGTATTGCCGCCATTGCTTAAATCTTTGCGTACTTCTTTATCCAACGTGGATGCAGATGCCAGCACCTTGCCACCGCTCGCATCAATAATCTGGGCGTATATGTGCAGATTGGTACGATGCACCAACAAACGCACTGCTTTCAGTTCAGCAATCTTGGCACGGGTTTTACGTGCGCGGCGCTGACGACCCTCTTTCTGATTCATGACTTGCCCCTAATCACTTCGCTGAATTATTTCTTCTTGGTTTCCTTGATGACCACGACCTCATCGGAATAACGCACGCCCTTGCCCTTATAAGGCTCAGGCGAACGGTATGCGCGAATTTCAGCAGCGGCCTGGCCGACCTGTTGCTTGTCGGCCCCTTTGACGATGATCTCTGTTTGCGTCGGTGTCTCTACTTTGACGCCAGCAGGCATCTTATGATCGACAGGATGCGAAAAGCCAAGCGCCAGATTCAAGACATCACCCTTGGCGGCGGCGCGGTAACCCACACCGACCAACGTCAATTTCTTTTCAAAGCCTTTGCTGACCCCGTGCACCATATTGGCGAGCAGGGCACGCATCGTGCCGGACATGGCTTTGGCAGCAATACTGCCACCAACCTTTTCAACCTTAAGCTCTTCGCCGTCCCTGACCACCTGGACATTGACGCTCTGACGTTGCTTCAAAGTACCCAAGGGGCCCGTAACAACAATTTCATCCGCCCCAAGATTGACTTCAACACCGGCAGGAATTGCGACTGGATTTTTAGCTACGCGTGACATGTTTTTTACCCCTTATGCCACGATGCACAGAACTTCACCACCCACACCCGCTGCACGTGCCTTTTTATCGGTCATCACGCCTTTGGAAGTGGAAACGATGGCGACACCCAGCCCATTCAAGACCCTGGGAATATCGCTGGTGCCTTTATAGACACGCAAGCCAGGACGGGAGACGCGCTCAATACGTTCAATCACCGGACGACCGGCGTAGTATTTGAGGCTGACATCCAGCGCAGGTTTGGCGCCATTTTCGCGCACCGCAAAGTTGTCGATATAACCTTCATCCTTCAGCACGGTGGCAATTGCCACTTTCAGCTTAGAGGAAGGCATGGATACACTGACTTTGTCCGCTGCTTGCGCGTTACGGATCCGAGTCAACATATCGGAAATGGGATCACTCATACTCATTCTTCTACCCCTTACCAGCTAGCTTTCGTGATACCCGGAATTTCTCCGGCCATCGCGAATTCGCGGACCTTGGTACGCGCCAGTCCAAACTTACGGAAATAGCCGCGCGGACGCCCGGTCAATCCACAACGATTACGCAAACGAGTCGGGCTTGCGTCACGCGGCAAAGCTTGCAACTTCTGGCGCGCTTCATAACGCTCCTCGTCGGTCGTTTTGCTGTTATTGATAGCAGCCTTGAGTGTGGCGCGTTTGTCGGCGAATTTCTGTACCGTTTTACGGCGCTTTTGCTCGCGATTTATGAGTGCTAACTTAGCCATAGCAACCTCAGTTTTTGAAAGGGAAACTAAAGGCAGCCAGTAATGCGCGGCCTTCTTTGTCGGTTTTTGCGGTAGTGGTGATAGTGATATTCATGCCACGCAACGCATCGATTTTGTCATACTCAATTTCGGGGAAAATGATTTGCTCTTTTACCCCCATATTGTAATTACCGCGACCGTCGAACGCTCGGCCAGAGATACCGCGAAAATCACGTATCCGTGGAATAGCGATCGTTACCAGACGATCCAGGAACTCAAACATGCGCTGCTTGCGCAAGGTCACCATGCAACCCACCGGATAGCCTTCACGAATTTTGTAAACGGCGATTGCTTTGCGCGCTTTGGTAACGACAACTTTTTGGCCAGCAATCTTCTGCAGATCACTCACCGCATGCTCCATTACTTTTTTGTCGCCCACCGCTTCACCGACACCCATGTTAAGGATGATTTTTTTGATGCGCGGCACTTCCATGATGGATTTGTACCCAAACTCTTGCATGAGTTGGGGCACCACTTTTTCTTTGTAAAAATCTTGTAAGCGACTCACGGTGATTCCTTACGCGTCCACTACTTCGCCGTTGGATTTAAAAAAGCGCACTTTACGACCATCTGCCAGTACCTTGATGCCCACGCGATCTGCCTTCTGCGTAACCGCATTGAACAGCGCGACATTGGACACCTGGATCGGCATTTCTTTGTCGATAATGCCGCCTGGCGCACCCTGAATAGGGTTCGGTTTAGCGTGCTTTTTCACCTTATTAATACCCTCGACCAACACCTTTGCGTCATCAACAACGCGTAACACGGTGCCACGACGGCCTCTATCTTTTCCAGTCAGAACGACGACGTCGTCCCCTTTTTTAATTTTGCGCATGATTATTCCTTACAGCACTTCCGGCGCGAGTGAAACGATCTTCATGAAGCGCTCATTGCGCAACTCGCGGGTAACTGGCCCAAAGATACGCGTGCCGATAGGCTCTAATTTTGCGTTCAGGAGCACGGCAGCATTGTTATCGAATTTGACGAGGGAGCCATCGGGGCGACGCACACCTTTGGCGGTACGCACCACCACGGCGTTATACACTTCACCCTTTTTGACACGACCGCGTGGCGCGGCGTCTTTGATGCTGACTTTGATTACGTCGCCGATCCCGGCATAGCGACGTCTGGACCCGCCCAAAACCTTGATACACATCACGGTGCGGGCACCGGTGTTATCAGCGACTTCCAGAATTGACTGCATTTGAATCATTTTTACTCTCCAACTTAATCCGTTTTATAGCGGCCCATGTAAAACACATGAAGCTCCGTAACGGTCAGTTTTGGTTTGGCGCGCTACGGCCCTTGCCGCCAGCGCGCCAGGGAAAACGCGAGATTTTATAGTGCTTTATTAGATGACGCAAGAACTATAAGCACTAAACCCTCAATTATTTAAATGGCGCGGCTTTTTTCCAACAAACGCGCAACACGCCACGCCTTTGTTTTGGCCAGGGGGCGCGTTTCTTCGATTTCCACCAAGTCACCCGGGTGGAACTCATTATTTTCGTCGTGCGCATGATATTTCTGCGAACGGCGAAGCACCTTGCCGTACAGGGCGTGCGTCACTTTACGCTCGACCAGCACGGTTACGGTTTTGTCCATCTTGTCGCTTACTACGCGACCGGTCAGGGTGCGCTTCATTTTAGCGGCTGCGTCAGTCATGCTTTGCTCTCTTTTTCAGTCAGCAGAGTGCGTACGCGCGCGATGTCGCGACGCACCTTCTTTTTCTGGTCGGTCTTGGTGGATTGCTGAGTAGCGAGTTGCATGCGAAGACCAAATTGCGCCTTGAGCAAGGAGTTCAGCTCTACTTTCATTTCATCCACGGTTTTGCTGCGTAATTCGCTGGCTTTCATGTAAGTCCCCTGCCTTAACCGATTTGACGCGTTACGAATGCCGTCGAGATTGGCAATTTGGCTGCGGCCAAACGAAACGCCTCGCGCGCTAACACTTCGTCCACGCCGTCCATTTCATACAACATTTTTCCCGGTTGAATCTCGGCTACCCAGTACTCTGGATTGCCTTTACCGTTACCCATCCGCACCTCGGCCGGTTTGGTCGAAATCGGCTTATCCGGAAAAATTCGAATCCAGATTCGGCCACCACGTTTAATGTGGCGGGTCATGGCGCGACGCGCCGCTTCTATCTGGCGCGCAGTCAAACGACCACGACCAATGGCTTTGAGGCCAAAATCACCGAAGCTGACTTTGTTGCCGCGCGTGGCAACACCGGTGTTACGGCCTTTTTGCTGTTTGCGATATTTGGTTCTAGTTGGCTGCAGCATTTCTTACTCCTGCCTTGCGTGGTTTCTTCTCGGGTTCGGCCGGCGCTGCGGTTTCCAGTTTGCCGGTGCTATCGCCTTTGAATACCCATACTTTGATTCCGATGATGCCGTAAGTTGTTTTTGCTTCGCTGGTGCCGTAGTCGATATCGGCGCGCAAGGTGTGCAGTGGCACACGGCCTTCGCGATACCACTCGGTGCGGGCAATTTCTGCGCCATTCAAACGGCCTGCGCTCATGATTTTGATGCCCTGGGCGCCTAGGCGCATGGCATTTTGCATAGCGCGTTTCATTGCGCGGCGGAACATCACGCGTTTTTCCAATTGCTGTGCAATGTTGTCGGCGATCAGTTTGGCGTCGATCTCTGGCTTACGCACTTCTTCAATGTTGACGTGAACGGGCACACCCATCATTTTTTGCAGCGTTGTGCGCAGCGATTCGATATCCTCACCTTTTTTACCGATGACGATACCCGGACGTGCGCTATACACGGTGATCTTGGCGTTTTTTGCCGGACGCTCGATTACGATGCGCGAGACCATGGCGTGTGCCAATTTCTTTTTCAGAAATTCGCGAACCTTGATGTCTTCGTTCAACATCACTGGGAATTTGCGGCTATTGGCGTACCACTTCGACGACCAGTTTTTGAGTACGCTGAGTCTAAAGCCGGTTGGATTGATCTTTTGTCCCATGCTATTCCTTTTGACTAATCGCCGACGGTGACGGTGATGTGGCAGGTTGGCTTATGAATGTGCACCCCACGGCCTTTGGCGGCAGCGCGGAAACGTTTCATGACCGGGCCCTGGTCCACGTAAATGGTTGCGACTTTCAACTCGTCGATATCCGCACCTTCGTTATGTTCGGCATTGGCAATCGCCGATTCCAGAACACCTTTGATAATGTCCGCACCTTTTTTCGGGCTAAAGGCGAGAATGTTCAAAGCTTGCTCGACCTTTTTGCCGCGCACTTGATCGGCAACGAGGCGACCTTTTTGGGCGGATAAGCGCACGCCACGTAATACAGCGGAAACTCTCATAACCATCTCCTATTTCTTCACGGCTTTTTTGTCCGCCGAGTGCCCCTTAAAGGTGCGCGTCAAAGCGAATTCGCCGAGTTTATGACCCACCATATTTTCAGTAACGAATACCGGAATATGTTGCTTGCCATTGTGCACGGCAATCGTCAAGCCGATGAAGTCCGGCAGAATCGTGGAACGACGTGACCAGGTTTTGATAGGGCGCTTGTCACGAGTCGTAACAGCAGCTTCCACCTTCTTAGCCAGGTGACCATCAATGAATGGGCCTTTTTTAACGGAACGAGCCATATGGGAACCTCAATTATTTCTGGAAACGACGGCGTACGATCATGCCGCTAGTACGTTTGTTGCTGCGAGTACGATAACCCTTGGTTTTCAAACCCCATGGGCTCACCGGATGACGGCCTGCTGCGGTTCTACCTTCGCCACCACCATGCGGGTGGTCGACCGGGTTCATCACCACGCCGCGCACCGTTGGACGCACACCACGCCAACGCATCGCACCGGCCTTACCAATGGAACGCAGGTTGTGTTCTGAGTTGCCGACTTCACCCAACGTGGCTTTGCAATCCACATGCACTTTGCGAATCTCGCCTGAACGCAGACGCAACTGCGCGTAGCTACCTTCGCGCGCCAACAACTGAACTGAAGTGCCTGCCGAGCGAGCGATTTGCGCGCCTTTGCCGGGCATCATTTCGATGCAATGTATCGTGCTACCCACCGGGATGTTGCGTAGCGGCAAGGTATTACCTGCTTTGATCGGGGCTTCTGCACCGCTGACTAACTCGCTGCCCACCGCCACGCCTTTTGGCGCGATGATGTAACGACGTTCACCGTCTGCGTAGAGCAACAAAGCGATATGCGCGCTACGGTTCGGGTCATATTCAAGTCGTTCGACTTTAGCGACGATACCGTCTTTATTGCGCCTGAAATCGACCATGCGATATTGCTGCTTATGGCCACCACCTTGATGCCGCGTAGTGATGCGGCCATTATGGTTGCGGCCTGCTTTTTTTGATTGCGACTCAGTGAGGCTATCCACCGGACGACCTTTATAGAGGTTCGGATGGGTTACTTTCACTACGGCACGGCGGCCGGGGGAAGTCGGTTTAACTTTGACCAATGGCATGATTTATTCTCCTAGGCCCCGATTACGCTTCCGCGCCGACGAAGTTGATCTCCGTAC
>JAYVBU010000129.1:0-7592 GCA_043750335.1 Betaproteobacteria bacterium
CGCTGGCGACCACGTAGGGCACGGATAAGCTGCGACCAAGGACATCCAAATCCATGCGCGAGCGTAGGCCGGATTCTTTTTTGGGGCGCGGTGGGCCAATCACGACCAACTCGACCTTTTCCTCGCGCGCGGCCGTCACGAGACATTCAGCCAAATCGCCCAAGCGCAGTACCGGCGTATAGATCAATCCGTGCGCTTTGCAGTGCGCCCCGACGGCGGCCACATGCACGGCGGCTTCTTTTTCCAACACCCCCTCTACATAGCTGCCATAGGTGTCGCGCGTAGAAGAATTATTCAGCCAATCGTCGCCCTGCATGCCGACCCAGACATCTTTAGGAACCACTAAAAGATGCACAATGCGCCCACCTTCGCGGGTAATGAGTTGATAGGCGAGCGATTCGGCGCGTTTAGCGCCGTCCGTGCCATGGTAGGCGAGCAGAATAGTGTTTGCGCTTAGCATGATCTCTTTAATTTTAATTTATGGGATGGCGTGAAAATCTTGCCATAGAGATCACAGAGGGCACGGAGAAAAACAATCCAAGGTGTGACGTGAAATGTTTTTCTCCGTGCCCTCTGTGATCTCTACGGCTTCTTTACTCAGAAAAAACAAACGGGGACCCCGTGATGAGGTCCCCGCCCTTTGTTGCACTAATTAGCCGAAAAACATCAAGCCGCTCATCGCGATCAGAAAAGCGAACAGCAAAGCGCTCATATCTTCATTGCGGTCTCTCACAAAAATTGAGAGCGGGTGACCGCGATCAAATTTAGGCGCGCCTTTGGGGTCACCGCCTGCACTCATTTCTTGGTTTTGGTCGTCCATTAGTATTCTCCTTAAACGAATTGCTGAAAGTAGCCCATGTTTGTGAGTACAAGCACCGCGATCAGCGAGCCTACGGCTTTTAACGTACCCACCACGGAACCGATGATTAAGGGCTTGCCGCCAGCTTGTTTGATTGAGGCAACGGTAATCTGCATGCCGAGACCAATCAAGCCAAACGAGAACAGCCATGCCAACCAATCGCGGAAGTTTTTGATGATCTTGGAGTCATGCGTTGCAGCCTTGTTCGCATTCGTGATCGCGCCTGCGGCCACGGCATCAAAGCCTTCTATCTTGGCCACGGATTTGAGCGTTTCGCCTTCCTCACGCGTCATCACCTTGCGATTGGCGATCAGGTCTTGCAGCGCCTTAGTCTCAACCGCATTACGTGCTTTGGACAATTCACCTTCCAATGCGCGCACTTCCTTCGGCTTCAACAACTTGTCTTCTTTGACTTCCGCGCTGCTGAAATATTTACCTTGATAGTGACCCGCCGGTGCAAATACGCCGGTGGAGGACAGGGCAAACATGGCGATAAAGCCCAACACGAACAGTGGGAATTTCGCCACCAACACTTCGGTTAGATTGACCTTCACTGCATCGACTTCGTGCTTGACGAACCAAGCAGCAAGCCACAGCACAATAATGGGCAGAAACAACACCCGAGTGATGTTGAAAATTTCCGCTACTTTAAGCGTCTCGATCCCATTCGGATCAAAGGCTAAAGCTGCACCTGCCACTTGTGCCGAGTTCAAAATACCCGTACCCGCCCAAGCCCCGAATTGCACCGGCCCCATATTGAGCACGTGGCCCACGGTGGGGAAAATGAACATGCAGCCCACGCCCCAGAGCAGGATGGTGCCAATGGTGTAGGCAATTTCTCCGGATTTTGCTTGTACCACTGGCGAAGCGGCAACGGTTGCCGATACGCCGCACACGCCTAGCCCGGCAGACAATACACCCGTCATGGTATTCGGGCATTTCATGCGGCGGCCCATAAGCAGCACCAGCCATACCGACCCCAGTACAAATATGCCGATCATTCCAATTGAGAGTAAACCGAGTTGCTTCAGCTCCGCCGCAGAGTAAAGTGCGCCCAGCAAAATCACACCCGTTTTCAGGAATAAGCGAGCGGTTCGTACGCCGTTAGTAGCCCATGGAGGTATCCCCACCACGTTAACCATGACGATACCGGCCAGGATGCCCATCACCACATAGTTCAGATTAAATATTTTGGCGAAGTCCCAGGACAGTATCCCGGCTGTCTGAACGTCTTTCCCCCAGTTTGCAAACATCGGGTCAAGCCCCCAGCGAACCACGCAGGCAATAAGCAAAATAAGCGCCATCCCGGGTACGGTAGAAACGTAATAATCCAAGTCGCCAGATTTGGGCTTCCAGGACAGAATGAACAAACCAATCAGGACGAACACACCGCCGAAGAAATAACAAAACTTAGTTTGAAATGCTTTCTCTGCATCAAATTTTGATTCCGGCTTTTTCATTTCTGGCGCTGGCTTGCCGTCGGTCTTTGCCATCTCAGTGGCAATCCGCAATTCAGCACTGAATTTATCTCGCACCTTTTCATGATCTGAATAGGCGCTCTTTTGTAAAGTTGACTGCAAACCGTCAACCATCCCGGTTGCATTGAACCAACCCCATAAGAAAATCAAAATGCCGATGATTACCAGGGCGGGCGATTTTTTGGTGTAGATCATAGTTTTCTCCTCCACGATCCTAAATTTGTTTTGTCGCTGAATTCGCCGTGACACGGCGAGTGCCTGAAAAAAACAGGCCACCTTTTTACGGGTAGCCTGTTTTTGATGCTGCGCTTACTCCATCGGGAGGTTGCGGGCTTTCCAGTCGGGCACGCCTTCGCGATACCAGAAGACATTCTTATAGCCATTGGCGGCTAGCACGGAAGCGGATTTATAAGATTTCCAGCAGCTTCCTGCGTTGCAAAACAGCACGATCTTAGCGTCTTTGTTTGGCAGTTTTGCGGCAAAATTGAAAGTGTCCATCTTGGAATCGAAAATCGGCTCTTTAGCGCTTTTCTCAGGATCGTAAGGCACGGAAATCGCCCCTTTGATACTGCCTTCGCCAAACTCAGATGCCTTGCGTGTATCAACGATCATTGCACCACCCGCTTGAAGTTCTTGTACTTTTTTAGCGTCAATCAGAGTAGTGCCCTTCGGTGCTTCGGTCGGTGTGTCAGCAGCGAATGCGCTGCCAGCGGCGAGGAAAAACAAAGATGTGAAAATACTGGCTACAAAAGTGCGATGCTTCATGGATTTGCCCTCCAAATAGTTATAGGTCTAATTTACAGCGTCCCAAGATGCCGGGCTTGTCGCCTCGGCTGCATGCGGCACGTCCCACGCAAAAAAGCGGATTGCGTAAGTGAACGTGCATCGTTTTTAACCTGCCTGCCTAATGCAAGTCAAGCGGTAAACTTAATAGCAAAATTTATAGCGCGATAAATACAGCTTTTGCATGAAACAGGCATATTGCATTTACATGCCGAAAATTTCTAAACATATAAAAACAATAAAATTATTTTATGCAATTCAGCAAGTAATTATTTAACGATTTTAAGATGTCCGCCGCGTGATGGCTTGTTGGGAGGAGGTGTCTCGGGAGGGGAATTGGGTGGGTTGGGGTGGACTTCGGCGCTAGCAGTGATCTCTTCCGTTGCTTGAAAGAACATGCCCTGGCCATTTTCCTTGGCGAAGATGCCAATCACGGCGAGGATGGGGATTTCCAACTCGCGCGATGAGCCGTTAAAGCGCGCGGAGAAATTGATGAAATCGTTGCCGATCTTGAGGTGGCGGGTGGCGGTGTAGCTGACGTTAAGCACTATCTGACCGTCTTTAATGAACTCCACCGGCACTTTGGTTTGATTGTCCACCTGCACCGCAACATAGGGGGTAAAACTCTGATCCACGCACCATTCGTAAATGGCGCGGATCAGATAGGGCTTGGTGGACGAATCGTTCATGAGGCTAGCGGCGCATCGCTTTTTCAGAAGCGGTCATCGCATCAATAAAAGCAGGGCGCGAAAATAAACGCTCGGCATATTTCAACACCGGCGCAGCTTGCTTCGGCAGCTGTACGCCGTAGTGGTCAAGACGCCACAGGAGCGGCGCGATGGCCACATCAAGCATGGAATATTCATCACCCAACATGTATTTTTGCTTCTGGAAAACCGGCGCGATCAGCGTGAGATGGTCGCGAATCACAATGCGTACCTTGTCCGCATCGCGCTTGCCCGCTGTTTCCAGGGTGTCGATGTGGCAAAACAATTCTTTCTCAAAGCGATGCAAAAACAAGCGCGCGCGGCCACGCATTACTGGGTCCGCCGGCATCAGTTGCGGGTGCGGAAAGCGCTCGTCGATGTATTCGTTGATGATATTGGCTTCGTGCAAAATCAAGTCGCGCTCCACTAGCACTGGTACGCGGTTGTAAGGGTTCATCACCGCAATATCTTCCGGCATTTTTTCCACATCCACGTCGATGACTTGGAAGTCCATGCCTTTTTCAAAGAGCACAATGCGGCAGCGTTGGCTAAAAGGACATACCGTACCGGAATACAAAGTCATCATGGTGTTTTCTCGTTTCGTTAAATCAGAAAATTGAGCCACGCGGGAGCGTGGCTTTGGTTAAATCAACGGCTGGGCGCAGGGGCAAGGCAGTCCTCGCCCGAAGCGACAGCGGGTCGGGCATGCCCGACCCCTAGTTTTAGTGAATATCTTTCCAAAACTCTTTCTTCAAGTAATACGCCAATACCGTTAAACCCAAAAGGAAAAAGATCACAAAAATACCGGTGATTTTGCGCTTGGTTTGCACGGGCTCGCCCATGTACACCAAGTAGTTCACCAAATCTTTTACCGTGGCATCGTATTCTGCTGCGGTCATTTTGCCTGCGCGCGTAGTTTCGAACTTCTCGAACACTTGCGTTTCATTACCGTCATGATCTTTTTCGGCGCGAAAGTGTGCAACGCGCTCGCCCTGCTGTTCCCACAGCGCATGCGGCATGCCGACGTTGTTGAACACCAGATTGTTCCAACCGGTAGGACGCGATGGATCACGATAGAACGTACGCAAATAGGTGTAGAGCCAATTCGGCCCTTGTTCCTTGGCGCGTGCGATCACGGTCAGATCAGGCGGCGCTACGCCAAACCAGGTTTCCGCATCCGAACGGCGCAAGGCGGCGGTCATGGTTTCTACTGGCTTTTCACCCGTTACCATCAGGTTGTCCACGATCTGTTTTTCGGTCAAGCCCAGGTCTTGCAAACGCGAATAGCGCATGTAGCTCGCGCTATGACAATTCACGCAATAGTTGACGAATACACGCGCGCCGCGTTGCAGCGAGAGCTTGTCTTCGACGTTGGGTTTGAACTCATCCAGCTTGAAACCTTCGCTGTTGGCCATGGCTACTGCCGGCAGACAGAGCAGCGCGGCAAAAATTATTTTTTTAATCATGCTGTCACTCTCTCCGGTTCCGGTTTGGTCTTATCCATGCGTGTGTACCACGGCATAAGGATGAAGAACGCAAAGTAAATCCCGCTGCAAATGCGCGCCACCAAGGTACGTTCCGCCGTGGTGGACAGTGTGCCGAGATAGCTCAAGATCAAAAAGCTGACGATGAACAAGGTCAAGGCCCACTTGTAAATCGCGCCGCGATAGCGGATAGATTTGACAGGCGATTTATCCAGCCATGGCAACAAGAACAGCACCACAATCGCCATGCCCATCGCGATCACGCCGGGAAACTGCGAATCGAACATGGGGGGCACGGCGCGCAAGATCGAATAAAACGCGGTGAAGTACCACAGCGGCGCGATGTGCTGCGGCGTCTTGAACGGATCAGCCGGGACGAAATTGTTGGCTTCTAAGAAGTAGCCCCCCATCTCCGGCGTGAAGAACAAGATCACCGAGAACACGATCAGGAACACGGATACGCCCAGGATATCCTTCACCGTGTAATACGGATGGAAGGGAATGCCATCGAGCGGAATATGCGTCTCTGGGTCTTTATGCTTTTTGATCTCGACGCCATCCGGGTTGTTAGAACCCACTTCGTGCAGCGCGACGAGATGCATCACCACCAAGCCCAGCAGCACCAGCGGTACTGCGGCCACGTGGAAGGCGAAGAAGCGGTTGAGCGTCGCATCCGAAATCACGTAGTCGCCGCGTATCCACACGCCGATGTCTTCACCGAAGTAAGGAATCGCCGTGAACAGATTCACGATCACCTGCGCGCCCCAAAACGACATCTGGCCCCAGGGCAAGAGATACCCCATAAAGGCTTCCGCCATCAGCGCCACATAGATGAAGCAGCCGAAAATCCAGATCAGCTCGCGCGGCTTTTGATACGAGCCGTAGATCAGACCACGGAACATGTGCAGATACACCACGACGAAGAACATCGACGCGCCAGTCGCGTGCAGATAGCGAATCAGCCAGCCCCAATCCACGTCACGCATGATGTATTCAACCGATGCGAACGCAACCGGTACACCCGCCTCATTCAGCGAGGCATCCGGCTTGTAATGCATGGTCAGGAAAATGCCGGTGACGAGTTGCAACACCAGCACCAACAGCGCTAAGGAGCCAAAGAAATACCAGAAGTTGAAATTCTTCGGTGCGTAGTATTCAGATAGATGTTGCTTCCAAGTCGCCGTAAGCGGGAAGCGGTCATCGACCCAACCGAGTAGTTGTTTTAGCTTTTCCATGGTTAAGCTCCCGCGCTTTCTTCGCCGATCAATATGCGCTTGTCAGATAAGAAGGTGTAAGGAGGCACCGCCAGATTGATCGGTGCAGGCGAGCCTTTATAGACGCGACCCGCGAGATCGAAGCGTGAACCGTGGCAGGGGCAGTAAAAGCCGCCTTGCCAATCAGCCTCAGTTTCGGCATCCGACACTGCTTTTAACTTATCGCTAGGGGAGCAGCCCAGGTGAGTACACAAGCCGACTAACACCAGAATTTCAGGATGCTTGACAGAAGAACGCGCCGCATTTTTAGCGTAGGCCGGTTGCTTGGAGGATTTGGATTCTGGGTCGATTAATTTAGCTGTGATCTTCGTCAGACCTTCCATCATTTCCTTGCTGCGATTCACCACCCAAACCGGCTGGCCGCGCCATTTCACAACTACTTTGGCGCCGGGCTCCAGCGTGGTGATATCTACTTCGACCGGTGCGCCCAGGCCTTTGGCCTTTTCGCTCGGCGACATGCTGGCGACAAATGGCCAGGCCGTCGCTACCATTCCCGCTCCGCCGAAAGCCGACGTCGCAAGAATCAGGTTGCGCCGGGTGCGGTTGACTTCATTGTTGCTCATAACCCCATCCCTATTATTTGATTGGTGAAAATGGAAACTGAAGGACACAAAAAAGCTATTTTACCTAAAAACGCTAGGCAATATAAAGCCCCAGTCTGAATTAATGGTGCTAAGCCCTAGATTGGATTGTGAATTTCTTTATATTCGTGGGTTAAATCGAAGTGCACCGCCAAATGCTCGCCCAAGGCTTGAATGCCATAGCGTTCCGTGGCGTGATGCCCGGCGGCAATGAAGGCGATGCCCGCCTCTTGTGCGTAGTGGGCGTTCTGTTCTGAGGCCTCTCCGGTTAAGTAAGCGTCCACTCCCAATGCGCTTACCGATTCAAAATAGCCTTGTGCGCCACCGCTGCACCAGGCTATTCGCTTGATGATGCGCCCTGCATCGCCAATAGACAGAGGGGGACGCCCCAAACGCGCAGTGATGCGTTTTCCCAGCTCGGCCAAG
>JAYVBU010000130.1:0-3443 GCA_043750335.1 Betaproteobacteria bacterium
CTAGTAGTTCGTTCCACCAATACAGTTACTAAATAGACGATAATCGCCGTGCTTACTCTTTAATTCAAGAAGGAGGTGATCATGGCAAGAAAATCTGAACGCTCGGCGTTGGTGCTGACACAAGAGCAGCGGGCCACGCTCCAAGGACTTTCTGCTTCGCGAGTGGCTTCGACGCGTGAGGTGGAGCGTGCCAAGGTGATGCTGGGCTACGCCGATGGTGTCTCGATTACCGAGTTGCAGCGCCGACTTGGGTTCAGCCGACCCATGATCTACCGCTGCGTGGACAAGGCGTTGGCCGCAGGTATTCAGATGGGTCTTAAGGACAAGTACCATCGACCGCACGAACCTGAAATCAGCGACGAGGCGAAGGCGTGGGTGGTGAGTGTCGCGTGCACCAAGCCCAAGGATCACGGACTGGCAGCCGAACTTTGGTCGATCTCGGCACTGGCTCGGTTTGTCGGCGAAAACGCGCGCGCTGCAGGCTTTCCCCGACTGGCTAATGCGGGCAAGAGTACCGTTTGGCGCATCCTGGACGATAACGACATCAAGCCGCACAAGATTCGCTACTACCTTGAAAAGCGCGATCCGCAATTTGACCGCAAGATGCAGGAGGTTTTGATGGTCTACCGGGACGTTGGCCTCTACACCGAAGGCGCTGTTCACGATGCACGGCCCAACCCCATCTACACCGTCAGCGTCGACGAAAAGCCTGGCGTTCAAGCCATCGGACTGACTGCCCCCGATTTGCCACCGGTGCCGGGCAAGGCACCAAATATCGGTCGTGACTACGAGTATGTTCGTCACGGAACAGTGTCTATCCTGGCTGGTATCGATCTGCACTCTGGGCACATCTTCGCCAACATCGAGGACCGACACCGCAGCATCGAGTTCATCGGCTTACTCAAACAACTCGACGCGCACTACCCCGCGGATGCCATCATCCGTGTGGTGCTGGACAACCACTCGGCCCATATTTCCAAGGAGACCATGGCCTACCTCAGCAGCCGCCCCGGGCGCTTCGAATATGTTCATACGCCAAAGCATGGTTCATGGCTCAACTTGATCGAATGTGCCTTCTCCAAAATGGCGCGTACATTTCTGCGACATATTCGGGTTACATCCAAAGACGATCTAAAACAACGCATCCTCAAGGGCATCGCAGAGATCAATGCATCGCCAGTAGTGTTTCGTTGGAACAAGTTCGAACTCGGTGTGACTTAATATGTATTTGTTTTAATGGAACGAACTACTAGGTATCAAGAATGAGCATTAAATCCGAAAAAAATGATCAATCAGCATTCAAAAATCCAGTATTTGAAACTGGTGAGTTTGAGTGGATTGAAAAAGCTGCCATTGAAAATCTTAAGCAGCGAGTGGAATGTGCAGATGTACTTGCAAAGGAGGCTGGAACAACTTTGACAATCCTTCTTGCAGGGATTGGTGGCTCATTAGTGTTCGCAGTTAAGGTTCTAGACGCGGACTACTCGTCTTCGGTTCTCGCTGCGACCGCTGTCTGCGGATGGCTGACGTCGTGGGCAACAGTCCTAGTCTTTACCTGCCTAAAAATCAGCGAGATATATATTGTCTACAACGAACCAAAAAACCTGTTGAAGAGGACGGAAGGAAGTTGCTCCTTCACTGAGTGGCGGATTGCAGAGCTTAATGGCATGCAATTCCGAATCGAAAAAAACACTCAACGCAACGACAAAACGGCATTTTTCCTAAATCTAGTTAGAGGTATGACGGCAATTACTCCTTTAATCGCTCTCTTAGGTTTGTTGCCTTGTTGGTAAGTCTATCTTCGTACTGGTTTGGGTATGTTCGCCTGCTCGCGCCGACCCGGAGATGGTTGGGGTGGGTTGTTTGGCGTATTGGGGCTGCTTGTCGTCATCGTATTTTTTTCCTTTTTTGACGTCTATTTTTTTGATGTTGAGGACTTAACTATTGGTCTTTTTATTGTCTCGACCACGTGAGTTGCAGGGCGACTTTTTGCCGTCTTTACATTGACAAACTGTCCAGTACTCGCATTCCGCCCAATGATAGTTACTCGCTTGCTTGGTGCTGGCTGATCGGGCTCATTTTTCGGTTTTTTCTTGGTACTCATGAGAACGCCCATTAAAAGGTTCTAGCGAAACATCAACGATTCAAAGTCGTGGACGGATTGACTATATAGAAGCGCTTGCATTGTGGCAATCAGCAGTGCGTATTGGGCTTTGCCATCCTTGCCGCTATAGACGGCACTTGGTCATCAGATAGCTGCTTTAGTTAGAGGCCGAGGATCTTTATGGCTTCCAGCCTCAACCCAACCTCACCGCAATTCATACCAAACCCCACGCCCACTTCCCCGCTGCTGCAAATGCCCACGCGCCACCAGATTCCGAAAATGCTGCTTCAAAGTATTTTGACTGGCCTCAGTCAGTTTCATAGCATCAGCCATCGTCACCCGCCCATGGCCATGCGCAAACATCGATGAAGTTTGGCGGCATCTTTAGCCGTGCAGCCAGCTAACACCCAATAAGACATCCAATCACAGCCAATTAAATACGGAAAGTTGACTCCATAAATTTTCAGGCAGCCGCCCGAGACACAGTCGGTGTCGCAGCGGCCTGTTCTTTGAATCGCCCGCATAAGTTGTGAATGAACGCTGCAGCGGCGTCCCCTGTTCAGCTCATTTACCCGGCCGCATGTCCGGTGCTGGCGTGGTGGGCACGCCCTGGTTCAGCGCTGCCTGGTGCTGTACTTGCAGGGCGCGCTGGTATGCGGGGCGCTGTTCCAGCCGCTGGTGGTAGTGGCGCACGGCATCGGGGAATTGCAGTGCCAGACCCAGGTGGCTGGCCAGCATGAGGGCGTAGTGGACTGACACATCGGCCGCGGTGAAACGGCCAGCGCAAAGAAAGTCCTGCTGCTGCAGGGCTGCATCGATGGCCTTCAGCCGGGCCAGAAACCAGCGGCTGTAGTCGTCTGCGACCTGTGGCTGTTTGCGCTCCTTAGGCTCGAAGTGGGTATAGCGCAGCACAAGGGTTTGCGGAAAGGTCAGCGTGGCTTCGCCCATGTGCAGCCAGTTCAGATAGGCGCCATGGGCCGGGTCTGTCACTGGCACATCGAGTTGGGTGGGGCTGTGCCGTGCCGCAAGGTATTGACACATCGCAGCGGATTCGGTCATGCGAGTGTCGCCGTCAACCAGCAGCGGTACGGTGCCCAGCGGGTTGTCTGCCAGGAAATGGTGGGCCAGCGCGCGCGGCGGAAAAGGCAGCATGCGCAGCGTGTAGGGCAGACCCAGTTCTTCGAGCATCCACAAGGGCCGGAACGATCGGGCGCTGACGCAGTGGTGAAGGGTGATCATGGGCATAGTTTAAAGTGCCTCGCGTCACAAGTCCGGCCACCAATGCGGCAAATCATGCCATCGGCGCGTGCTGACAGAATGGGTTTAAATATCGCAGTTA
>JAYVBU010000131.1:0-7483 GCA_043750335.1 Betaproteobacteria bacterium
GTCGCATCGCCCCAATACACCCGCCAAGGCAATTGCTCCAGCTCCACAAGATACGCTACGAGATCGGCGTAACTACCTTCAATGCTGATTTCCACACCATGTTTATATAAGCCCAGCTCGCTTGATGCGGGCGCTTCTTTGGCTTTCACTTCGACTTTGGCGATTTCTACCTTCCCCGTTTCAGGCTTGCCTGCTTGCGTTAGCGGGCTGACGGCCAGGGTTTTGATGCCGACCAAATTCAGGCGTGGATTTCTCCCCACTAAATCGCGCAGCAATTGCGTCATCTTATCCGGCGCGACCAGCCCTTGCTTCACCTTGCTTAATTCACTGTGTGCAACGCTTCGCTTCGCCTCCAACGCTAACATGCGCGCCTTATTGGGCGCATCGGGATCATTTTTTGAGGCATCCGCCAAGGCTTGCATCTGCACTTCCAGCACTTGGGTTTGCGCTTGATTCTGCGCCAGCTTTTGTTTGAGCAGTTTTTGCCTTGCGCCTAAGGGGTCGATTACGCTCGTCACCACCAAGGCGACCATGACCACGGCCAACATAGCGAACAGCATCAGCCGCTCACGCAGACTCATGGCGTCGATGCGTTCTGCCAATTGCGCTAGGCGGGCCTTCACTTGGTTTCTTTCTTTAATTCGGATTGCAGGGTGAATTCGATATAACGCGGTGCCAGGGCTGCTTTACCATCTTTTGTCGCAACGGCTTCCGGTTGGCGCATTTCCAGCATGGCAAAGGTGCGCCCCCGCATGACTTGCTCTGTGCTCAGTCGCGCAATGTATTCCGGCACAAGCCCCGGCTTGAGTGTGCGCCCCTTGATCGACATCTCTCCGCCCGCGATTGAAAAGCCGGTCAACCACAAGCCCTCAACCGCTTGCCGCCCTAAGGCGTTGAAATAGGGCGAAAACCCGCTCGCACTCATTGCGCCACCTTGCTTCAATACCGCTTGTACCTCCGCCAAGGCGGCCAATTCGGTCTCAATTTGTTTGATGCTCACGCCCAGCGCTGCGCTTTTTTGGCGCGGGCCAAACTGTTGCGAAACACGCGATAATTTGGCCAAGGTCGCTTCGTGCCGTTTAGCCGCACGATCTGATTCTGCTTGCAGACTGCTCACTTGATACCGCGCATAGCCATATACCGCGACCAAGCCGAGCACGATCAAACCCAAGGCTTGCGCCATGGTAACGGCAGAAAATATTTTCTGCTGCTTGAGCAGCAGCGGATTGTATAAATTGATCTGCTGGCTCACAGCACGCGCTCCTCATGGCGCAGCGATGCACCCAGCACCATGAAAAAACGGGCTTGGTTTTCAATCGCGCCCGCCGCTGGCACACGTGAAAAATCCAGCACTTCATTCAAATCCAGCACCGATATGGCGACATACAAATTGCTGGAGAGATATTCGCGCAACGCTTCCGACTCTGGCATATACGACAGCCACAAACGCGAGATGCTAATGAAAGGAAACTGCCGCTCGATATTGTCGAGCGAGCGCTGCAGCTCAAGCGTGATGCGATCAAAGTGGCCTTGCTTGGTGGCTGCATCTGCATGCGTCAATTGCTCCCAACCTAAATCAATATGGCGCGCCATATACAGCTCGCCGTTGTAGGTCACCGTCAATAGCCCACTATCATCGTCAAAAGACAACAAGGCCAGACCGCGCGCCGGTTCTTCCAATCGTACCGAAATATTGCGCTGCGCCATTTCGGGGATGTCGATCACCTCCAGCGGAATTTTTGCGCCATTGAACATGGTCACGCGGCGCTCGACTGCGGTGTTGCGCGCAGCGACCGCATACATCGAATGCGCGCGCGCAGCGTTATTTTTATCCGGCGGAATATCCAGCACGTCGATGGTGGCATCGTCGATATGAAAATCCAGCATATCTTTAACACGCCAGCGCATTGCGGTTTTCAATTCTAAGGGCGGCACGTTCGGCGCTTCCACCACCAGCATTTGATATTCGTGCGGGCTCAGTAAGGTCGTACAGCGATAACGCGCAAAATGCATTTCGCGACCGATTTTCTCCAAGCCCTGGGCATTCATGCCCTGCCCCGATGTCACGCCGCACACGGTGACCACTGGCTTACCATTCGCCACCGCTTGCACATGCGCCATGCACAAACCCTCGGCGACAAAATTCAACGCCATCCAACCGGGCTGCTTTTTCTTGGTGCCAAAAATTTTAGCGAACATAAGCTGATAATAGTGGAATTTACTTGAACTTATAGCATTAAGTTATTGTTGTCAAATGTTTAACTGTCCTTGGCGTGCACTTGCTTGGGCGCGTATTTTTTAAAAATTCTCACGTTGATAGATGAGCGGCCCACCTTTATAAATACCAAAGGTAGCGCGCGCCGTATTGCTCGGTAAGTAGGTGGGCGCGTTGGCGCTAAAATCCACGCTTCCATCATTAGCGGCACCGGGTGCAGAAAATAAAATTTGCCCGACGCCAGCGGCGATCACCGGGGCTGTCACGATAGTTTCTCCGCTACTCAAATTTTTTTGGTAGTTGCTCAACACGATATTGCCGGTCAATAACAGCGTGTCGTTATCATCGGGATTATTTCTATAGGCCAGTCCATTCCAGTATTGCGCGGCAATCGGCGCGGGCAGCGATAGAAACTCCGAGCCGTGTGCGTTCGATAGCTTCAACCTGCCATACCGCACATCCGTCGCCCCCAGCAGGGCGTGGTCATTTGCCGCGATGGCGTCCGTATTCAAATCAAATGTGCCCATTGCTGCACCATCCGCATCCAGCGGCGCTACGCCTATTTTCAGTGCGGAATAAGGGCCATCCGGCGTGACACCACGGGTGATGCTAAAGGGTGCCACGATATCGACGGCCTCACCGCCGCTGAAGCTGCCTGTCGCATTCACTGAGGTATCTACGCGCGTATTCAGATAAGTCGGCAAGGTGCTGTCCACCGCGCCGATGCCGAGCGGGTTGCCCACTGCGGCTGGATCCAACTTCGCGTAGCTCCCTGTGTAATTGAGCGTTGCATCTCCATTTTGTGCTTTTGCGGTCAGGCTGAAACGCGCCTCCATCAGCTCGCCCATATAGGTAAACGTGCAAGCCCCGCAGCTCAGATCAGAACGATTTGAAATAGGAGAAGCTGTATCGGGTGTCATGTCGAAGTGATGCAGATAAAAGCGGCCTACATTCGTGCTGCTAGTGCCGCTGACGTTATTGCCGGTGCTGAGATAATTTCCGCTCGCCAAGCTCGGCATGAGCGTAATGATGCCCACTTCGTTCCAGGTAAAAGTGGTTCCGCTGGCTACGCCGCTGGTAAAAGCGCCGAAGGTGCCGCCCAAGGCGGGGTTATTCGTCAGATCGACATCGGCGATGAGCGCGGATGTCAGCGTCACGCTTTCGGCGGGGGATTCCCGGCCAAAATTGGGCGTGACGACAGCGAGCGAATTTTGGGCTGTCACAGTCACGCTGAAATTTTCACCTGCCTTGACGAATTTTGTACCCGCCGCATTCGTCGCACCCGGATTGGCAAAATTATCGCTCGTGCGTTTAATGGCTGAGAGCGCAAAACTCGCGGGATAGGCGACAAATGTGCCATTGCCGCGTGTGCCGGTTACGGCGTCTGTTGCGTCCAGAGTAAGTCGGCCCACATCGGAATAATTCACGGTGATCGTACTCACGCCACTGCTATTGAAATTCAGCGTGAGCGTGGTCGGGCTGGCGGATGATGTGCCGATCGCCGTGCCATTCACGCTGGCCTGCTGTGTGCCGGTGCTGGGGTTGGTATAGCTGGTATAGAGCTTAACGCTGCGGTTGCCGGTAAATGGCGGCTTGCAACTGGCATCGGTCACGGTGAGCGTGGCGGTAGCCGTGCCGGTCGCCGCCAGAAAATTGGGAACAGCAACACTCATGCCGCCTGCGGTAAAAACGATGCTGCAACTGGCGGCGCTGGTCGCCGTGTTTAAGCAAGACACGGTCGGCGTACCGCTGGGCGCGGGAGAGAGACTGCTGATACCCAGGGTGTACGTTCCCGCCGTTGTCGGATTCACCGTGCCGGTGGTAGAACCACTTGCGCCAATCGTGAAGCTGCTCCCGCTCGGTGTGAGCGTTCCCGTCACGCCGCCGGTATAAAGCGTGGCACAACTCGCATCGGCGCAAGCGCGCACTGTCACGGTTTCCGGTGCACACGTAATCCCCACGCCGTCATGCCATATTTCGACATGATGCGGTGCCGTTGCCAGCGCTTTCAGCGCAAGACTCACCGTAGCACCCGTATCGGCGCTGGATGATGCCGTGGCGGTTTTCGTTCCGGTGACGCCGGCTGCACCCAGCGACAAATCATTCATCTCCAACGTCACACCACTATTGTTGGGACTGCGCGAGGCAATATCGACGCGCTCTGTCATGCCAGTAGGCGGCGTCCAGCTGCGCGCACTGGCGTATTCATGCACCGTCACCAAGAGATCGCTCGCCTGCGTAGTGGTGAGCGAAGGCGCGGCATGGTTCACCGAGCTCGGCGTCGCGGCCTTGGCCGATACATCGAGCGGCGCAGCGTTATCCACCCCGCTATAAGTCACAATACCGCCCACTGCCCCCGCATGCGACTTGGAAAGGGTCCAGGTGTAGCTGGTTCCTTCACTTGCACCCGCGACCCGGTAGTAAGTTGCCATCACGCTTGTATTGCCCGTTGTTTGTTGCTGCGATTGAATCAGCGTCCAGCCCGCGGGCGGGGTAATCGGAATAGTGCTCGGAACGGTGGCGATGGCCGCGACCATGACATCGCCTGCTATCGTGCCGGTGGGTTTGTTGATGGTCAGGGTGGAGGCCGGTTGCAAAGCGAGCAACACACCGTGATTTTCTGCTGCAGCCGATGCGGTGGCGGTAATCGGACCGACAGCGGCGGCGCTAGCTTGCAATTTGTAATTCATGGCGATGCCCGCGCCGGTGGTGGTTGAATAATAGGGCCGGGTCCAACCGCTAGGCGTGGTCAACGTGCTAGGGTTACTGGCTAGATGCGCCGCGAACAGCAACATGTCATTGGCGGTAACCGTGGTCAGGCTGCCGCTCGTCACCGTGACCGAGCTCACAGCATATTGCGCGGCATAGGCTACGTCGAAAGGGTCGCCCGGATCCACGCCGCGAAAACGTGTGCAGCGCGCGATGATGTTGCTACCGCCGGTATGCGTAATTATCGGGTTGGTTTCAGACGCGGCGGATACTTTATAAAACAACGATGCGCGATGAGTTGTACTGGTGTTGAGCGAATACACCTGTGTCCACGCCGCAGGCATGGTGTGCGCCACGTTATCGCGTGACTCTACTTGGCACAAAAACATTTCGCCAAACGCCGCAGAAGGCAAAGACACGGTCAGATTACCGCTGCTAGCGTTGGCAACACTACCGACGGCGCGATAGCTGATAGTCGCTGTTCGGGCGGAAGCAGAAGCCGCCGCTTTAAACAAGACCGCCGCTTGCGCGCTGGCCGCGCACAAAAACCACACGAGGAACAAAGACCAACACGCGGATTTTACCCAAGAGCTGTTCATGCCTGCCATCCTCCTTATCGCATTGCGATACGCTAACATGCCACGCCACCAGGATCGACACAGCGTGCGATGCGCGCGCCGATCTCACGATAAACATAGTCCGCCGTATTAACCGCACCATACGTGGCTGTCGATTTGAATACAAACAGCGTCACCGTATTCGGTTCTTCAGAATGCACCGTGGCGCTGCACGTCACTGCGGTACTGAAACCCGCCAATGGCGTACCCAAAAACGTTAGTGTCGTCGTCGCCGGGCAAGCATTCGCCACGCGCAATACCTGATACGCACCCCACTCGATTCCTGCGCGCGATGCTTGTTGCGCACGCGCGCTTTGTACGTCCATCGCCACGGTCGTATGCTGCGCGTTGGAAATGCTCACCATGGCCGCCCCCAAGCCCGCCAACACTACAAGAATAAAAATTCCCGTCACCAGGGCAAAGCCACCTTGTCGGCTCCCTTTTTCTTGCTGCGCGCTTGCTAATCTAGGGCACATTGCTGACATGTACCTCGTGATAGAGCTGTACAGATTCGCCGCCGCTGGTGACTTGCAAGGTCAACGCTATCAAGCCCGCGCGCACGGTCACCCCGGGGCTATAGTCAAACACACAGAGCGCTCCGATGTTGCTCGCCACCAGCGCGCGCTGCGCGGCCGACGCCGCCAGCGCGGCTGCGTTCTGCTGCGATGCGCTCGCCACATAGCCCCAGTACCGGGTTAATTTTCCGCTTGCGCTATCGCACACATAGCTCACCGGGCCTTCGATGACTTGAAAGCGATTGCCCGGCGACTCGAAAGGAAATTTTTGCGTAGGCGACGTGAAAGTAAAACTGATTTTATTTTCATTCGGGAGCGTGCCTGCGCCGGTGCTGCTGATCGTCGCCGTATTGTCGTTTGCGTAGGCATCGGCGCCAGGAATGCCGAGGTTATAAACCACCAGCTTGTCACCTGCGATAATCGTTTGCCCTGTGCCGCTGGGGAAGGCACCGAGCTGATCGAAGCTCGGATCATTGTTTACGGTGAAATCCAACGCATCGCCCGCGCCCGTATTATCGTTTGCCATGCGGTAACGTCCACCGCTGCGGGTCAGCATAAATTCCAGCGTTTTTCCGCTATCCGTCACACGCACGCTATTCGGCAACGCCAGGCGCAGATCGCGCCCAATGCGCCGCAGTGCGGTGTCGGCGATGTCGCTCATCTCGGCGCGGCGCGCGGTATCGACATATCCCATCACCGGAACCCGCATAAACACTGCCACCGCAGACGCAATAATGCTGGTGAGCACAATCACCACAATCATTTCGATCAGTGTGAAGCCTGCGTCTCGCATGTGTTTATGATCCATAGTTTGCGCGGTAAGCGGAGACTGTCACGCTGACGTTATCCGTGCCGGTGACAGTCACGGAGATGAGCTTGCTATCTGTCGCCGCAATCGTGCCAAGCGCCGTACCGACCACACTCACCGCCACTTGGTACGCGGCGAGCCCGGTAATGGCAGTACTTCCCTCAATCGGATAAACGCCGGTGCTGCTAAAGCCATGGTAATCACTCACATCATCCACGCGAATACGGTCCGCTTGGATGCAGGGTGCGCTGGGGCAGGTATAACCCCCGCTGGGGTTATCAAAATTTTGCAGCGTGATTTCTTCCAGCATCGACTCGGCGACCGCAATCGCCTGTTTACGCACCAGCGGATCGGCGCTGCGCTGGGTGGTGACATTCATCACCGAGAGCACACCCGTCAAGGCGACGCTCACGATCACGATGAAGACGATCACCTCGATCATGCTGAAACCGCGTTGACTATTTGTGCACATAGCCGGTCTCTTTTTCCACCACGATTTGGCGCGATGTGCCATCGCCACTGATGCTTAAAGTGGTCTGTGCGTTAGGGTTGGGTTGCCCCAGGCTGTTGAAATTAAAACTGGTTGGCGCGATGCCAATGCCCGACGGCAGATTGATCG
>JAYVBU010000132.1:0-3390 GCA_043750335.1 Betaproteobacteria bacterium
CAGGTGGCTGCGCGGGCATCACAGGTAACGATGCCAAACGCTCTGCGGCTTGTAGTTGCGGCTCAGTAATAATCGCTTGGGGCGGCGAGACGGCAAGCGGCTGCGGGATGGTTTTTTTCTTCCAGGCGCTTGCAAACTGCCAGCTCAAGGCACCGGACAGTAGCAGCAGAGCGATAAATGCGAGCACCGCCCAAGACCGGCGCGACGTGGCAGGTAGGCGCGCTGGCACTGCGCGCACGATGCCAGGCAGTTGCTTTTGCACCGCATCGTCGTGGCGCTCTTCCAGTTCTTGCAGCATGCGATTGATTACGCTCATCGCAGCAAGGCCCAACTCCCAACGCCCAAGGCAATACCCAGCAGAGCCACCGCGGCCCATATCCAAAGCGACCGATGCTCGACCCTAGCGGCGGGCGTATCCGCTGAGGCAATCCGAATGTGTTTTTCTTCGACTTGCTGTTTGCCTTCGCCAAACACCAACAACAAGGACTTGTGACAAATGATATTCACCAAACGCGGTATGCCGCCACTCGCCCGAAATAGCGCGGCAAGTGCGCCTTTAGTGAATAGCGTACCGCCCTGCTGCCCGGCCACGCTCAGGCGATGCGCTACGTAATAATCCAGCTCCTCGCGCGACAAGGGCTGTAAAGCATAATGAAAAGCAATGCGCTGCTTGAGTTGGCGCAATGAAGGCAGCGCTAATTTATCGTTCAATTCCGGCTGACCGAACAGCACGACTTGAATCAATTTGCGCTTTTCCGTTTCCAGATTGGACAATAGGCGCAACGCCTCGAGTGTTTCGAGCGGCATGGCTTGCGCTTCATCCAGGCACACCAACACGCGCTTGCCCTGGCGCGCAAAATCGAGCATGGCTAGCGTTAACGCTTTCAACATCAAGTGTTGATCCAGATCGCGCTGCACCTTGAGTTTCAATTCATCGGCTAACGCCATTAACAGCGTGCGCGGTTCAAGATAAGGATTGGGGATGTAAGCGGTGACAAAGCCCGCGTCCAGACTGGCGAGAAATTTACGGCAGAGCAGCGTCTTGCCGGTGCCGACTTCACCCGTTATTTTGATAAAGCCCTCGCCATTTTTAACGGCGATAAGCAGGGTGTTGAGCGCTTCTTGGAATACGCCCGAGGCGAAAGAAAACGTCGTGTCGGGGGTGATGGTAAAAGGCGCTTCGCGCAGCCCGAAATGTTTGTTGTACATAGCTCCTGCCCACGGGGGTTGCGGGGATTATACCGAGTTTATCGCCGCTCACCGCAAGGGCGCTTGCTGCTCCTGGATGCGTTGCATATTGCGTTGTGATTCGAGGATGTTTTGCGACCATGCCTCGTTGCCCTTCACCACCGTCGGTTTGAGCAAGATAATCAATTCGCGCTTGCTGATACTGCGCGTATTGTGTTTGAAAAAATTACCCACGACCGGCGCATCGCCCACGCCGGGGATTTGCGAATTGTCCGAGGTGGAAGCAGAACGCATCAAACCGCCAATCGCGATTACTTGCCCATCTTGTGCGCGCACAATGCTATCGGTCTCGCTCACCGAGCTGGATGCCAGGGGCAGGCTCAAGGTGCCGGAGGTACCCAGGTTTATGTCTTTACTCTTGGTCGTGACATCGCTCACCGAAGGATGGATATGCAAGGTGATATTGTTGTTCTCATCAATCTGTGGCGTCACGTCGAGGGCGATGCCGGAAAAGAAAGGCTGTAGCGTTACAGTAGGGCTGGATGTTGTGGCCGTACCGGTGGTGGTGCTGGTGCTGACATTGGTCACAAAAAATTCGTCGGTGCCGACTTTTAATACGGCTTTTTGATTATTCAAGGTGGCGATGCGCGGGCTGGACAGTACTGACACCGTGCCTTGGGTTTCCAAAAATTCGAGCAATGCGGCGAAGCTGGAGGTGCGAAACGCCAAACCAAATAAACCGCCGCTGGTCGCGCCTGAAGCCGTGGCCAGCCCACCGCCGAGCAAGCTAGAGAGCGTACTATTCGATGCCAGCGCGCCACCGGGAATCGTCACCGCGCTGGTATCCACGCCAACGCCGCCGCGAAATGCATCGCCATTACCAAAGCCTGCCCAGTTGATGCCGGATTGGAAGCCATCGCTTAATTTCACTTCGATGATTTTCGCTTCCAGAATGACCTGCCGATCTACAGAAATTTGCGTTGCGCGCAAGAATTGCTCGACTGCGCGCAGCTCATTTGGCATCGCTTTAATCACCACGACACCGGATTGCGGGCTGACTACCATACTGCGGCCATGCCCTTCGCCCACGATGATCGCTAAGGCCGTTTTTAATTCGCTCCAAAAATCGCTGCTGGAGGTGGTTGATATCTTGCTGCTTTGCAGCGAGGTCGCCGTTGTTGTGGGCGAGGTCGTCGTGCCCGACGATGAGCTGCCGCCTGAAGAACTGCTACTGATCGAGCCTGAGGTCACGTTAATTTCAGATGTGCCCTTACGCAGAGAGGTCAGGTAGTTCACTTGAAACACGCGCGTCTGCAAGGTCAACGGCTGCACATAAATGCGCGCTCCATCCACTTTGTAATCGTAGCCATACAGCTCGCGCAACACATCCAGCGCCTCTAGCACGGTTACATCTTTCAAGTTAACCGTGATCGTTCCGGCTACTTCTGGATTGACCAGCATGCTGTAGCGCGTGCCCGACACGATGCCAAGAAAGACTTGGCTAGCCGCAGCGTTGTTCACCACCAAATCGAATTTCGGTTCGATGATTTTCGCGCCATTTTTAGGCATCTCGATTTTAAGCGGCGGCAACAACGCTTGGTTCACGGCATCGGATGTGGCGGGTTTTGCGCTTGCGCGCACGGCTTGCGCCATTTCTTCGTTGATCTGATCCAATGTCGTGGGCCGCTTCTCGGGCGGCGTTTGGCAACCTGCCGCAATCAGCAGCAGTATCACACTCAGTTTTTTCATTTTTCGTCCTTCCGTTTTACGCGCTTGGCAGGCGATTTCGTCTGCGGCATTAATTCGCTTTGACCCCATGCTGCCGGGCTTTTTTCCACATCAGGAAATAACTTGAGCGTTTGCATACCACCTGGACCGCGCAACACAACACGATCCTCTTCTATGTGCGTCACTAAAGCGTCACTGACCCTGTCGCCGACCTTGACCATTTGCCCGCTAATGATGGCCATGCGGACACCCTCTACGGTGCGGATCAGTTGTAGCGATGGCCCGCTCGTCGCGGCCACTGGCACACTCGTATCCACGCCGACCGGTGGCCGCGTCGGATCCGACACACCCTCGGCCTGCGCTATTCCGCTCAGCGCCACGAGCAAGAGGCTCAGACGGATAACCATGCTTTATCCAGACTCAAGGTATATACGGTCAATGTCAGACGGGAGACAGGGTAGGTTTGCGTAGCTA
>JAYVBU010000133.1:0-7438 GCA_043750335.1 Betaproteobacteria bacterium
GGCGACTTCCCAAGTGCTGATTACGCTGATGTGGATTTCATGACGTTTTTTGGCTGCGTTGATGGCTTTTTTTGCCTTGGCGGAAAGTTCCGGGCTGTCGCTAAGCCACCACAGCCAGGCGTGGGTGTCGAGCACAATCACTTCAGTGCTTCCCAATCTTCCAACCCAACAGGCGCTTCCGGTTTGTCATAGCGCAATATGCTGCTGCGCAGGCTGTCGAGCGCGTCTTCATCCCCCAACTTGTTTTCCTCATAAGGGATCAGTTTCAGAACGGCGCGGCCGTGGTCGGTGATGATGACCGGCTCGCGGGTCTGCTCCACCTCGCGGAAATAACGCAGGGCCTCGGGTTTGAATTGGGATTTCGAAATAGTTTTCATGAATATTCTCGCATAATATGTCCATGGTCATATTACTATGGTCATATTATGCTGGCAAGTGCTGATTGACCGCGCGCTTGCGCAGGTTTGTCGCCAACGGTGTTTTTGCCGAGTTTCATAACCAGGTCGAAGGTGCTCTCCTTGGCGCCTCGTTTCACGCTATCATTATGTTTTTCCAGACATTAGGCCGCTTTTAGGAACCCGCAATGAAATCCAGTGAAATCCGTAAACGTTTTTTGACTTTTTTTGAATCCAAGGGCCACGCCATCGTCGCCTCAAGCCCCCTAGTGCCGGGCAACGATCCGACCTTGCTCTTTACCAACGCGGGTATGGTGCAATTTAAAGACGCCTTCCTGGGTCGGGAAAATCGGCCTTATGTGCGCGCGACCAGTTCGCAGCGATGCGTGCGGGCGGGTGGCAAACATAACGACTTGGAAAATGTCGGTTATACCGCGCGTCATCACACCTTTTTCGAGATGCTGGGCAATTTCAGTTTCGGTGATTATTTCAAGCGCAATGCGATTCAATACGCATGGGAATTCCTCACCGTGGAAATGAAAATCCCAGCGGAAAAATTATGGGTCACGGTGTATCACGAGGACGATGAAGCCGCCGATATTTGGCTCAACGAAATCGGTGTGCCGCCGGAACGCCTCGCGCGCATCGGCGACAAACCGGGTGCGGGCCAATATCAATCGGATAATTTTTGGTCAATGGGCGATACCGGCCCGTGTGGCCCTTGCACTGAACTTTTTTACGACCACGGCCCGGACGTGGCGGGCGGCCCGCCGGGTACGCCGGAGCAGGATGGCGACCGTTATATCGAAATCTGGAATCTGGTGTTCATGCAATTTAACCGCGATGAAAACGGCGTGATGCATACGCTGCCTAAGCCATCGGTCGATACTGGCATGGGTTTAGAGCGCATCTCAGCAGTGATGCAACATGTGCACAGCAATTACGAGATCGACCTGTTTCAAGATTTAATTAAAGCCGCCGCCAAAGTCACCGGTGCAAATGACCTCAAAAACAATTCGCTGAAAGTAATCGCGGATCACATTCGCGCTTGTTCTTTTTTGATTGTGGATGGCGTCATCCCCGGCAACGAAGGTCGCGGCTATGTGTTGCGCCGCATCATCCGGCGCGCGCTGCGTCACGGTTACAAGTTGGAACAAAAGCAGCCGTTCTTTCATCAATTGGTAGAAGATTTAGCGCACGCCATGGGCGCGGCCTATCCCGAGCTGGTTGCGGCTAAAGAGCGAGTCGCAGGCGTGTTGAAACAGGAAGAAGAAAAATTTGCCGAGACCTTGGAGCACGGCATGAGCGTGTTGGATGGCGCGATGCGCGGCAGCGGCGGCGATCGCATTTTGGATGGCGAAACCGTATTCCGTTTGTATGACACCTTCGGCTTCCCGCTCGATCTGACCGCCGACGTGGCGCGCGAACGTGGCTTCAATGTGGATTTTGCGGGCTTTGAACATGCGATGCAGATGCAACGCGAACGTGCGCGCGCGGCGAGCAAATTTCAGATCGGTGCGACGGTGAAATTCGAAGGCCAAGCGACCGAGTTTCATGGTTACGACACGCTCGATTATTCGGGCCGGGTACTGGCGCTGTATAAAGAAGGCGCGCAAGTCTCGTCTATCCAAGCGGGCGACGAAGCGGTGGTGGTGTTGGACCGCACGCCGTTCTACGCCGA
The DNA here is from genome assembly GCA_043750335.1 of Betaproteobacteria bacterium. GTDB lineage: Bacteria > Pseudomonadota > Gammaproteobacteria > Burkholderiales > Thiobacteraceae > RBG-16-58-11. Next base: position 2,077 of record JAYVBU010000133.1, read on the forward strand.
ATCCGGTGGCCAAGTGGGTGATCGCGGTGAATTGAATTCCACCGACGGCACTTTTCAAGTGGATGACACACAAAAAATTCAAGCCGAAGTGTTTGGCCATAAAGGCATGTTGAAAATCGGCAAGCTGTCCGTCGGCGACGACGTGGAAGCGCATGTGGACGCGCGCTCGCGTCACCGCGCGGCGTGGAACCACTCCGCAACACACTTGCTGCACTCGGCTTTACGCAAAGTGTTGGGGGGGCATGTGACGCAAAAAGGTTCGTTGGTCGATGCGCAGCGCACACGCTTTGACTTCGCACATTCGCAGCCAGTCACAACCGAAGAGATGCAGCAGATCGAGTCTTTGGTGAATGGCGCGATACGCAGCAACTATCCTGTCGAAACGCGGCGCATGAAATACGATCAAGCCATCAAGCATGGGGCGATGGCCTTGTTCGGTGAAAAATATGGCGACGAAGTGCGCGTGATTGGCATGGGCGATTTCTCTACCGAGCTTTGCGGCGGCACACACGTCAAACGCTGCGGCGATATTGGCCTGTTCAAAATCGTCTCAGAAGGCGGCGTCGCGGCGGGCATTCGCCGTATCGAAGCGATGACCGGCGACGGCGCGCTCGATTACATTCAGAAGCAGCAGCAAACCCTACTCGATGCAGCAAGCGCGCTCAAAGCCCAGCCGCAAGAGATCGGCCAGAAGATTACGCAAATTCTAGACAATGTGAAATCGTTAGAGAAAGAATTAGCGCGCATTAAATCCAAGCTCGCCGCCGCCAAGGGAGACGATCTCACACAAAGCGCGGTGGAGGTGAATGGCATCAACGTCCTCGCCGCAGAGATCGACGGAGCGGATGCGAAAGCCTTACGCGAAACGCTGGATAAACTAAAAGATAAGCTAGGCTCCGCTGCGATTGTGCTAGCCTCAAGAGAAGGTGGCAAGGTCACGTTGATCGCAGGCGTGACGGCTGATCTGGTCGCCAAAGTGAAGGCGGGCGAATTGGTTAATCATGTCGCCACCCAATGCGGTGGCAAGGGCGGTGGCCGCGCCGATATGGCGCAGGCAGGCGGCACTTTGCCGGACAATTTGCCCAAGGCATTAGCCAGCGTGGCGGAATGGGTAGCAGGCAAAGCGTAATGCCGGGTGATTAAACGTTCTATTTGATGAGGTCTAATAAATGAAAAACATATTCGCCACCGCAATATTCTTTTCTTTTGGTCTCATCAATAGCGCATCGTCCGAACAGATCATCGTCGGTAACTTAGGCCTGGAAAAACTTCCCCCCGCCCATCACCGCTTAGTTGTCGGCACCTGGCTGCTGAAAGAAATGGGTTGCACGCGCAGCATTGAAGAAGCGAATAGCCGTTACTTCATGGTAGCGCGCTGCGAAGGAGTTCGCGCCGACGACAAAGGTATTTTGCTCGCCAAATTGGGCGACAAATTGTATCAAAGCCAGACAAACGGATGGTCATATGAAATCGCAGAGAGCGGCGCGCTACAGGTACGCAATCGCAACGGCGATGTGGTATTAAATGGCGCGCCACATCCGCAGCTGTGGCCCTGAAATTTTGCGCGCTTTGATGCTTGCGTGTGACGCGTGACACAATGCTAAGCATCCAAAACCCCGCCAAACCACCGCATCCTTTTACCTTATTCAATTTAGGTTTTCGCACTTTTTTTTTGCTGGCGGGTTTTTTCGCTGCCGTAGCCATTCTAGTCTTGGGAGGCATGATCGTTTACGGATGGCCAGCACCGCGCATGGTGTACGCGCCTAGTCAGTGGCACGCGCATGAAATGATTTATGGTTATGCAATGGCTCGCTAATGTACCTGCGCGCTTGGTAGTAATGTGCTATTGACGGCCCTTTGGTCTGAGCCTAAAAAGCTCATATCTGTCGTAAGCGGGAATAGGCATGCCAAACTCGAAAATCATCGTATATTGGATAGGTGTACTCAGCTTGTTGCTGACCATGCCCGCCACACTGAGGGCAGCCGACAATCTGGATGCGCCGCTGTTTGTCGAGCAAGCGCAAGCCGAGTTGAAGCGTCTGAGCCCGCTAATCAAGCGTATGCCTAAAAAAGCTGAGCTGTATCTGGAGCGCGGCAATGTCTATTATCAAATGCGCGATTTACCGCGCGCCATCGCTGATTACGATCAAGCCCTACAATTAAACGATACGCTAGACGACGCCTACTTCGGACGCGGCATGGCCTACGGTTCGGCGGGGGAGCTGGTGCGCGGTATTGCTGATCTCAGCGTCTATCTCAAACGCCATCCGAATAGCTCGCTCGTTTATACCAAACGCGGCGTACGGTATATCTGGAAGGGCGAGCGTGAGAATGCGTTCAACGATTTAACGCGCGCCATTGAACTCGATCCGAATAACGCAGAAGCGCATGATGATCTGGGTGTCCTGTACGCGCAGCGCGGTGAGTTGAATCAGGCGGTGCAGCATTTCGCTACGACGATCCGGCTCGACCCGACTTATCAAAAGGCGTATCACAATCTCGCGCTGACCTTCACCTTGGCGGGCAAGTGGGACAACGCACTGGCGGCTGTCAACGAGGCGCTGCAACTACAAAACACGCGTGAATCGCTCATGCTGAAAAGTGTAATTTTGGAGCGCATGGGGCGCACAGATGAAGCGCAGTGGTTAAAAGAAGAAGCTGGCCAGATCGCAGAGGGCGGATGGAGCGAACGTACACCGGTACGTTAAACAAGGAGCGAGTATGAAACAGTGGATTGTATTTTTTCTAGCGTGGTTTTGTGCGAGCCCCTTGCAAGCGGAAACGCAGGCCGTGCAATGGAATCGTTTTGCGGAGGAAGTATATCAACTGCATTTGAAAAACATCGCCGCGCAGCCAGTGCGTAGCGAAGAATCGGTGCAGGCCTATGAAGGGGATATGGCAAAAAACTACACCTATCGCGAGACGCTTTATTTTGTGGCTGAGTCGGGCAAGCTGCTCAGCAAATTGCAGGCCCATCAGGATGATCCGAATAAGCGCTACTACCTTGAAGTGAATGTGCTCGATAGCCAAGGCCGCGTGTCACGCGATTTTATTGCCTTGTATTTGCCATGGTCGTTGAAGCAACCTGCACGTACTTTAATCAATCTTCACGCTTACCCAGGCGAGCTGCATGCATTCCGTCAATTTAACGCCTCGGGCCAACGCGTGTTAGAAATTTGCGAAGGCAAGCTACAAGGAAAACGAGTCAGTTTATTGTTTGAAGAGTTGGAGCTGGAGAAAACGCCCGAGGCTTCCGAAGCCTATCGCTCCTGCTTTGCGGGCTTGCCGATGCAGGCGGGTGAGTATCTCAGCCCACATTAAAGTCTTACGCCTTATTTGACTGACTTACCCAAGGTAGTGCCGACATTTCACTTTGATTTATCCAGCCCGATAGACTGCTAGGGTTTTTTTCTGGGCGGTGTGCCGCTCACGGCTTGATTGAAACTATTGATGCAGTGCTTGAGATTTTCCGACACGCTGTTTTTATCTTTTATCAGGCAATCTGAGGTGTTTACGCCGGGTGAATTTTCCGACTGCGTAGCGGGGATTTGCCCAACAATATTGAACGCGGGGTCGATTTTCGGTTCTTTTTTCTCCCCGTGCGCGGGCTCGGGTACGGACTCGTGTTTAGATGGTGCGGCAACGTGAGGCGGAGCAGGCGCTGGGGGTATTGTGGCCTGTTTTTCCGCGAGCATTTTTTTAGCGGCGGCCAACTCTGCTTGTAAGTGTGCTTTCTCATTGGCGGAATGCAGCATGACGATGACGATCCAAGACACGATGCCAACGAGCGCTAGGCTGAGCCCCGGAATCCATACCCACTTATTACGGAGTTGAGCGCTGATCCGCTGCATAGCGCTGGGCGGGGGTGTGTCGGTTTCTCCCGCTGTGGCACTCGCTTCTGCATTGGCATCGGTTTGTTCGCTGACTTGTGGTGTGTCATCGGCGCTGACGATTATTTCTGCTTCAAGCGGTTTGCGGCGAAAGTTGAATATGCGTTTGAGTCGTGCAGCAAAACTAAGTGTGGGCGCGGGGCTTTCTTCCGTATCCGGCGTCGCCAACACTGTTGCTGGGCTGGGCTCCGCCTCATTTTCAGCGCTGGGCTCAACGTCTGCAATCGCGGATTCTGGCGCGTTCGGTGCTTTATTGATAGCCTCCGTTGGCTCATCGGCGGGCTGCGTTGGCGTGTCATCGTCTGCGATACGCTTACGCCAAAAGGCTAGTTTGGCTAGCCATTCTCTGCATTTTTCTAAAAGTGGGTTCAATCGACAATCCTGTACCGATAGCGCCCACAACTTGTGGGCAACTTAATATATCGGCAGAAGCAGGGTGAAGTTGAAGCAGAAAAAAGGGAAAAATCAGCGAATTATGCGTTGCCTTTGCCCAAGACTGCTGTCTGGCTGGATTGTGCAAAATCCAGCATGCGCTGAATCGAAACGACGGCTTTTTGGCGGATTGCTTCGTCGATCTGGATTTCGTTTGCGCCGGTTTCAAGCGCGTGGGCAAGTTTTTCCAGCGTGTTCATTTCCATCCACGGGCAGTGTGCGCAACTTGTGCAAGTGGCGCCGACGCCGCCAGTGGGCGCTTCGAGAAAGGTTTTGCCGGGCGCGGCTTCATGCATTTTGTGGAAAATTCCATTGTCGGTGGCGACGATAAAAGTTGTGTTGGGTAAAGACTTGGCTGCTTTGATAAGTGCAGTGGTGGAGCCGACCACATCGGCGAGCGCGATCACGCCAGTCGGCGACTCCGGATGCACCAGCACAGCCGCATCGGGGAAATCTGCCTTCATTTTATCCAGCAGCTTGGCTTTAAATTCGTTATGCACGATGCAGGCACCTTGCCAAATCATCATGTCCGCGCCAGTGATTTGCTGCACATAGTTGCCGAGGTGTTTATCCGGTGCCCAGAGGATTTTTTTACCCTGGGCGTGCAAATGCTCGACAACTTTAACCGCTATAGAGGAGGTAACTACCCAGTCTGCGCGCGCTTTTACCGCTGCGCTGGTATTGGAATACACCACCACGGTGCGATCCGGATGGGCATCACAAAATTGGGTAAATGCATCCGCCGGGCAGTCTTCATCCAGCGAGCAGGTAGCAGCGGTATCGAGCATCAGCACGCGCTTTTCCGGATTGAGAATTTTTGCGGTTTCGCCCATAAAACGCACCCCCGCCACGACCAAGGTTTGAGCCGCGTGGTCATGTCCAAAACGCGCCATATCGAGTGAATCGGAAACGTAGCCGCCGGTTTCATCCGCCAAGGCCTGCAACTCGGGTGCGACGTAGTAGTGCGCCACGAGCACCGCATTTTGCGTGACCAGCATGTGTTTGATGCGCGCGATCAAATCGCGTTGATCGGCGCGTGG
>JAYVBU010000134.1:0-7396 GCA_043750335.1 Betaproteobacteria bacterium
AACCGCATGAATGTGTACAGTATCGCGCGCCCGGATCGTGAAGGCGCGATGCGTATAGCACGGGCGTTATATGTGGAGATCGTGTCCGAGCACAGCTGGGGGTTCGAGCCGGAGTTGCTGGAAGAGGAAGTATTGGGAACGCTGGCGAATATACCGCCACGCGATATCCGAAAAATATTGCTAGACGCCTTTGGCAACGCCAAGCTCGACGGGCGCGACTATCTCACGCTGAAAGATTTGGACTTGGAGCGCCTAGGCAGGCGCAAAGCCAAACTCGGGTTTTACAGCTAGCGTAAATTTAAGAAGGAAGATTACGTTGCTTGCCGTAACGCCGGTCGCCAGATGTATCGCGCGGACGGGCTTGATGGTCGCGCCGGTCGTCTGCTTCGCGCCGTTCTAGCTCAGGCGGGAAATCGGCGAGAATTTCTGCCAAATATTCGCGCGCACGAGTCTGTAGCAATATTTGACCTTCGGGGGTGGTGAGCAAAGTGCGAATCTCATCAGGGCCACTGGAGGATTTGTTAATGGCATCCTGCCAGGCTTGCATGATGTAACGCTGCACAGTCGATTTTTGTTCGGCCGTACCATCGAATTCCATTTCATCATCCAAGCCGTCCACCATCGAAAACTCGATGCCTTGTTGCCCGATGCGGTAGTTGTATTCCAGCTTCATAGATCCCCATTGGTGTGTGGCCGTTTTGCCGACCTTTAACGTGGGGAATCATAGCACTGGCCGCACTAAAACCGTTAAAAAAAGTGCGTACAGACCTACGGTTTTGCCTACTTTAGTGAAAGCACACGGGCCAATTCATCAGGGATTTATAGCCACCAAGCATTTCATCAAAAGCTTCTTCAGTCGGGTTGAATGCGAATAAATTGAGTAGATTTTCACGAAAAGCACTCGCCACATCGCCCTGGATCAAAGCGCCGGTCGAATGTGCGCGGTCTAGCAACTCAAATGCATTGATTTCTGGATACTCCAGCACTTGATAAGTTTCGCCGCTAAACACCACATTCATGGACATTACGTTTACCTCTCGCTGATCGGGTGCGCGCCGCTCCCGTTGAATAGAGAATGGGTGCGGATCGCACTATTTCAAGGTGCGCTCAACTTTTTAGTCCCTGTGCCGTAAACATCAAAATGAAGACAAAATCACGATCTGCGCAGTCTGTGCTGCGGGTCAATCAGCAGAACGCCCATTCCGTCGTCGTGCTTACCGAGACCGGCAATCGATTGATGGGGCAGGGTGAATTCAATCAAGCGCAAGAGTGCTTTCAATCCGCGCTCGATTTGCTGCTTGCGGGTCACAACACGCAGGACAAACGCACTTCGATTGCACACTACAATTTGGCACGTGCGCATGGCGCACTGGAGAATACCGACAGCGCTTTGGGCCACTATGAAGCGGCGATCTTGATTCGCCCACGTTTCCCCGAGGCGCTGAATAATTTGGGCATGTTACGCAACGAGCTGGGCCAGTTCGAGCAAGCGATCGAACATTTCAAGATTGTGATCGGCGCGGAGCCGCTGTTCGCCTCGGCACACTATGGTTTGGGGGTGGCGTATCAAAATTTGGGCGACAATACGACCGCCGCGATTTGCTATCAAAAGGCCATCACACTCAAGCCGGATTTTTTCGCGTCCTGGGTCAATCTGGGGTTAATTTGCTACCAAATTGGCAGCCCGGAAGTGGCGGTACATTGCTACAACGAGGCGATTGGCCTGTCGCCGGGCAATGCCGAGCTCTACTTTCAGCTAGGGCTGGCCTATATGGCGTTGACGCGCTTTGCCGATGGCGGGCGCGCGTTCACTAAAGCGCTGGAGTTTGAACCTTGGCACAAAGAAGCAAAAGATGCGCTGGAAGAGGCACTGTACTACGCCCTGAATGGTGGACCTGCGCCGGATACTGAAGCGCAGAAAACGGCGTAGCACCTGCCCCGACCAGAGCCGGGGCGGCGCCGGTTTATTTCTTTTTCTTGCAACCCATCAAACCATCTTTTTCAAAGTAAGCCAGCCATGGGCCACAATCCAGCCGCGACGCAGGCATTCTGGGCGCGCAGGTAAAACCCTTGGATGGGTCTTTTTGACCGCTAATCATTTCCCAGCCATCGGGGCAGGCCCCTGCCATGGCGTTGTGCGTTGCAACACTGCCCATGGGCGCTGCGCTACTCATCGGGGCAGCTCTGCCCGCAGCGGCTACGGTGAGCATGGTCGATACGCTGCCCTCGCAGCCGAAGGTGAGCTTGCCGACCTTGCGTCCCAGCGCCTCGATTTTGAACGTGCCCGGTTTGCTGAATGTCTTGCTGATCGTCAGCGGTAATTGCCCGCCCTTGTCGCTCAATACAAATTCGTCACGCGGCATATCGGTGGCACCAAACTCCATACGGATGCCGCAATTCGCCGAATCGACCGTGCCATTGATGGTGATTCTGACTTCTTCGCCCACTCTGGGGTTGGCCGGGCTGATCGTGAGACCGGTCAAGGTGGTCGCCAGGGCGGCGTGTAGAGGCAACGCGATAAGGATAAACAGCAGGGCGGTACGCTTCATGTATTTCTCCTATGGGGGGTGGTAAAGCAAAAGTATAGCGCAGGCTAAAATGTCAATGTCAACGCCGTTGCAGCACAAGGTAGGCCGTGACTTCTTCACGGTCATGGTAGAGCTGTTTAATGTGGAGACGATATTTTTTATCGGCTAAACCCGCGTCAATGATGTCGCGGCAATGGTTCAATTCGTCCAAGCGCTTTTTCATGGGGAGCTTTAGATTGAAAATGGCGTGTTGGCATTTACCCTCCGCGATCCAGTGTGTGACCAGCTTGGCAATGCGCGCGGGTTTTTCCACCATATCGCATACCAGCCATTCCACCGAGCGTTTTGGCCAGTAATGAAAACCGTCCGCGCGCACATGCTCGACGAGATTGGAATCTAGCAACTTGGGGTCGATTGGCCCGTTGTCCACCGCCGCCACATTCACGCCGCGCTGCACCAACTGCCAAGTCCAGCCGCCGGGTGCTGCACCCAGATCGACTGCTGACACGCCTTGATGCAGTAAATCTTGTTCTTCTTCCTCGCTTAAAAACGCCATGAAGGCTTCGGCCAATTTGAGCGTGGAACGGCTAGGTGCGCCGCGCGCGAGCTTCAGCCGGGGGATACCCATCGGCCACGATGCCGCATTATTCGGGTAAGACACGCCGAGATATACCGCGCTGGAGCTGAGCCAAAATAAATGCAGACGCGGCTTGTGTGCCGTTTCATCCAGCAAGCCAGCTTGTTTCAAACCGTAGGTCAAGGGCGGTGCGAATTTGCGGCAAAAAGTGGACATCTCTTTTGCATCGTTGGTATCGGCGGTTTCCAGCCATACATCGCTGAATAAACCGCCTAGCTCGCGTATCGCGGCAAGGAGCGGTGTCACGCGATCAACCGTCGGCAGCTGATCGACTAGTCGTACATTAAAAATTAATTGGCGGGCAAAGACTAAATTTTCAAAGTGCAAAAATTTCACCAGTTGCTTCGCCGCTTCGGCATCGTGCGGCGTGTACAAGACATAGCCGGAATCCGGCTTGGCCTTGGCAAAACCGGCAACGCCGAGCTGGGTGCAGTGGTTCACCACTTCAGCGGCGCATTCGCCTTCAAAACCAGCGCGGCAATATAAAAGCAGGGAATGAGTCATGGGTTCTCGATTAGGAATATTGACACTGCGGAGGACGCAATGAAAGCGCGTAAGTATTGCGTGTAGATTAAATCACCGCGCACACCAATTGCGCCGCAGGGATGCCCTGTTGCTGCAAACGTGCGCGTGCCGCGTTGACAAAGGTGGCGGGCCCCGCCACATACACATCGAACGGAAATAGATTGGGCTGTTCTGTCACGACTTGCGTCAACACCCGATCCAGATTGTTCGCAGCTAAAGTATCGGCACTCAATTCGTGATAATAAAAGTTGTCCAGCGCGTCACCCCAAGTGCGGCACCAATTCGCCATATAGTGGCCGCCTTGCACGGTGGCCAGCCAATATAAATGCACAGACTCGGCTAGCTCCAAGGACATGGCGTGCTCTATCAAGCTCTTGATCGGCGCAAAGCCGCTATTGCAGGCGAGCAACAGCAAGGGGCGTGTTGATTCGGCTTTCAAAACAAATTCGCCGACCGGGCCGTACACGTTCACCGTATCGCCCGCGCGCAGACCACCGAATACGCGCGCCGCAAAGGCGTTGCCGGGGATATTGCGGATATTGAATTGCAAATTACGGTCATCGCAGGGGCAGCTGGCGATGGCGTAATCGCTCGCATCATCGCCGATGCTGAGCGCGACGCTTTGCCCAGCCAGAAATCGCAGGCGGTTGGTGCGCGGGGTTTGCAGGTGCAAGAGCATCACTTTATCGGTGAGCGGTTTGATTGCTTTTACCCGAGCGTCGATCTCTTGCAGTTGGATTTCATTGACATGGCTAGCTTCTTGCACTTCGAGCACCAGATCACTGGCGGCGCTGTGCGAGCACAGCAGCACATACCCCTGATTTTTTTCGGCCTCGGAAATCACGTAGTCCTGATGACGAATTTTATCCACTTGGCCCGAGACAATACGCGCGCGGCACAAGCCGCAGTTCCCGCTGCTGCAACCGTAATTCATCGCCAAGCCCGCGCGCAGACCGGCTTCTAGCAGGCTATCGGCGCCGTTCACGGCAAAGGTGTGCAAACTCGGTTGCAAGAGGACGTTGAATGGCATGGCGCGGCAATGATAGCAGGACTTAGCGTTTACCCAAGCAGCGTACAGGCAAAACAAGATCGTCAAAATACCGGTCACGTCTGCGCTAAGTGTCTGAATAGCGATGTCTAAAACGGGGCAGATTTGGACGCTAAGCCATAAAGATTGGCGGCGAATGGCCGATATCTTGCAAGGAGATAAGCAAAGCGATAAACCGGGGGCTCAAGGCATGACCGCAGGTAAGTTTTTAGAGAGCCAAACTGGCATCGGCAAGCCGATTGTGATTGGCTTCTTGGCTATTCTGATTCTAATGCTCGCTTCGGCTCTGATCGGCCTGCATTTTGTCGCGGAAGCCAATCAGCGTTTGCACCATATCGTTAACAATCAGAACGTCAAAACACGATTGGCCGCATCGGTTCAGATGTCTTTGGCGCAGCGCGCTTTGAGCATGCAAGCCATCGCGATAGCCGAAGATGATTTTGTACGAGACGAAGAAAACTTGCGCTTCGATGAGTTTGCCGCAGCCTATGTGCGGGCGCGCGATGCGATTGAGGCCATGCCGCTCAACGCAGCAGAAAAAACCACCATGAACGAAATGCGCGAGTTGACGCGCATCACCCGGCGCGAATGGGTGGCCGTGCAAGCGTTGTTCGCCAGCGGTCAGGTGCAAGCCATGCGGGATAAATTGCGTATGGGCGCGCTCCCCAAGCAACGCCGCATCAGCGAAAAAGCTGACGAATTTATGCGCTTGCAGCAACGCCAGGCGGACACTGCCCTGGGTGAGGCAGACGCCTCTTACGCCCAGGCCAAACTGTTTATGTGGATGATCAGCTTCTGCACCATTGCGTTTGGTTTCCTGATTACCTATTTTGTCCGTCACCGGGTAAATACGCATGGACGCCAATTGCATGTACAGGCGCGCTACGATGCGCTGACCGGCCTGCCCAACCGGCTCATGCTATTGGAGCAGCTCGAACATAAAATTTTGCTCGCGCAACGTAATCGCTCCGGCTTGTTTCTTGTCATGCTCATGGACCTTGATCGCTTCAAGGAGGTCAATGACACGCTGGGGCATGAATGTGGCGATATATTGTTGAAAGAGGTCGGTCGCCGCCTGTTGGAAACGATTCGATCCGAGGATATGGTAGCGCGCCTCGGCGGTGACGAATTCGTGCTGGTGTTGAATGTGCAAAACCAACAAGACGTGGCGAGCATTGCCGAAAAATATATTAGCGTACTGGACCCGCCTTTTTCGCTGGAGCAGCAAAGCGTAGATGTAGGCGCTAGCCTGGGCATCACCCTCTATCCCGATCATGGACAAAGCCCGAGCACTTTGTTGCGCGAGGCGGACATTGCGATGTATGTCGCCAAGCGTGACGGGCTCGGGTATGCCTTATATTCTGCGGAACAGGACAAAACCTCGCGCGACGACTTGTCGCTCAAAGGTGAATTGCGCGAAGCCATCCAGAGCAATCAGCTCGTCTTGCATTACCAGCCCAAGATTGACCATCGGCAGCATCGCGTTGTCGGCTTCGAAGCGCTGGTGCGCTGGGTACACCCGCATCGCGGTTTCATGCCGCCGGATAAATTTATCCCCTTGGCCGAACAAGCTGGCTTGATCGGCGCGCTGACGCGTTGGGTGCTCAAAGCCGCGCTGCATCAACTGGCCGAATTTCACGCGCAAGGCCATCGCCTCAGTATGGCGGTCAATCTGTCGGCGAGAAATTTGCATGACCCGAAGCTGGTCAACATCATCCTTGGCTTATTGCAAGAAACCGGTGTCCAGCCCGAATATTTAGTGCTCGAAATCACCGAAGGGGCGGTCATGTCGAGCCCCAACGAGGGCATTCGCAATCTGCATCGCCTGGACGATCTTGGCATCACTTTGTCGATTGATGATTTTGGCACAGGCTATTCGTCGTTGGCCTACCTCAAGCAACTCCCGGTGGACGAACTCAAAATCGACAAATCGTTCGTGCTGAATATGTGTACTGACGACAATGACGCGATGATTGTGCGCTCAACCATTGATCTCGCGCATAACCTGGGCTTAAAAGTGACTGCTGAGGGCGTGGAAAACCGCGAAACTTTAGAGATACTCACCATACTCGGTTGCGACACCTCGCAAGGCTATTTTATGAGCAAGCCGCAGGCCGCAGAAAAGATCGCGCAGTGGCTGGTCGAATCGCCTTGGGCGATTGGGACACCGAGTGAATACCCCGATGCCGATTTCTGGCTTAGCGTACAACCCGCGTGAAGTGGTTTAGCGCACAGCCTCTTGCGCGATTTCGCGCACGGTTTCATCGGCATCTGCCACACAGCGCTGCAAAGCATCAAGTGCTGCCGGATTAGCGATTAAAGACAAAAAGTGTGCGGCATCTGCGCGATTGAGTGCTTCCTGCCCCAGCAGAATGCGCGCCAACTGCGGCACCATTGCATCGGCCAAGCCGCTGCCTTGCAACTCCTCCAGCACCGCACCGATGCCGATACGCACCGCCATGCTGGTTGCGCTGCTGAGAAATAGATCGCCGAGCACAGCAGCGCGCTCGGGGCGGCGGCGAATCGCTTGCTCCACCTGCGCGCGCTTACCGGATTTCAACATCTCAAAAAAGTAGTCTTGCATACCCGTCGCCGACGCTGCCCGCTGCGCCCAGACGCGTATTTCGTTTTTGCTCATCGCGCCGTCGAATTCCAGCG
>JAYVBU010000135.1:0-7392 GCA_043750335.1 Betaproteobacteria bacterium
TTTTTCGCGCAGCGGATCGCGCACATTCAACCGCGCTGCGGGCAAGTCCCAGGTCTCGATGCGCTGCGTTTTAGGGTCAAAGTAAGGCAGCTTGATGGCGGGGAAACTTGATCCATCTTGGTCCTCCACCACAAAATTTAGTGCCACGCGCAAGCCATCCCGACCGTCGATTTTGATCGGGCTTACGCTCGGCGCAAAGAAGCGCATGCCGCGCGGCGGATCGACATGCAGCAGCTTTATCGCGCCTTCAGCGCTTAAGCCTGGGGCATCAATCTCGATCACACGGCTTACGGGGCGACCTATAAAAATTTCTGTCGGCAATGCTTCGCTGCGAACGAGGGGCCGCCCGATGGGCACATACAGCGGCAAATACGCAGGAGCGGGCAGCGCGCGGAAATGAACAGCCGACACCGGGAAGCGTAAACGCTGGCCGAATTTATACGTGTCCAACATCGGGAAAGTTACACTTTGTCCTTCGTCTTTTAACGCCAGCAGCGTCCAGCGAAATTCGTGCGACTGAACAGTGCGCCCATCTTGTTGACTCTCGCTGCTACGCTCAACCTCCCGTCGAAGATAGATGTTAGGCGCAACGAGCTGCGTGGGTGCGCTCCAGCTCAAATCGCCATCGTCACGGATGTCCAAATGCAGTGTGGCAGGCTCGCGCACCATGGGTATGTCGGGGCTGACCCAGGCGCGCAAGGTAATGCTGGGGGATTGCACTACCAGCGATAGGGGCTGCGAACGCGCCGTGCCGAGCGTCAAGACGGGGACGGTTAATGTACCGGCGTGTAGCGGATACAAAGTTGCATCCAGCACCGATTGCGCCTTGCCCTGTTGCGTAGCACCAGACACCGCGCTGCTGAAAACCTCAAAATCTATTTTCAGCGGCGAGAGATCGAGTGCGTTCAGGTCGGCATCCGCCTGTATGCGTAGTTGAATGGGTTCGCCTAGCGCGGCATTTTTTTTATCCAAGCTTGCATTGAGCCGTGCGGCACTCGCGCCTAAAGCCAGCAGGCAGCACAACAACGAGAGGGCGATTTGTTTCACCATGGAGACATCCCCGGCGGCGGTTCACGCGTCGCGTCTTGCTTGATTGTTTGCTTTAACGTTGCGGCGCGTTGATCTGTGAGTAGGTCTAATTTCTTGAGCGCCGCGCTGCGCGTCGCGTCCCGCTCGCTTTGTAAGCTGGCGGCAGATTGGCCCAGGCGGCGCGCGGCTTCGGCGGCTTCTGCAATGGTGCCGACCATGGGGCGCACTTCCTCTTTGCTTGGTGCCATATCGAGCGGCGTGGTGTCGTCAGCTTCACCCTCGCCCACACCACGCCCGCGTCGGCCCGGGATGCCTTGTGTGGGGGTCAAAGGCGCGTTACGCAGCACCAAGATACCGCGTACCCGCGCTAGATTTTGCTTGGCGCGCTGGTCTTGTGGGCGCAGGCGCAACACGCCGTCAAACGCATCGGCTGCTACGAAGCGATTGCCCGCATAGAACGCGCTATCCCCCAGATTGAACAAAGCATCGGCACGGTGTGTTGTGTTCTCCGCCAAGAGCAAAGCTTGTGTGAATTGCTGCGTGGCATAGGCAAAATCTTTGCGCCGGTAAGCGGCTGCACCCTCGCCCATGCGCGCATGAAAGCCGCTAAGCTTGTGATATAAATTCTGTGCAAGCAAATATTGGCCTTGGCGATACGATTGATGCGCCTCGCGCCAAGCCGCATCGTCGGCTTGCGCTGCTCCGCTGGCCGCTAGGCTCGCGGCCGCGACTAAAACCTGTTTGGTGCGGCGCGAAAAGGTCACGCTAATGCCGAGCAGCAAAAGCAAGGCAGCGCCCAGCGGGTAGGCAAAATACTCGCGCCACGTGAGCGTTTTTTCCTGCGCTTCTTTTGACGCGGGCAGCGTCAAAATGCCGTGCTGGTACAACGCTGTCAGATCGCTGTCATTGTCAGTGATACGTGCCACCGCGCCACCGGTAATCTCGGTCAAGGCGCGATAGCCGGGCAGATCGGCTTGGCTAAAAACGGCGGTATCGTTTTGCGTCAACGTGGCACCCGCTTCGGACGCACTCACCAGCACATAGAGCGAGATGCCTGCCTGCTTCAGGGCGCGCGCGGCGGCCAGCGCGGCAATACCTGAACCGCCGGACAGGCTGCTGGTTTCTGCATCCGTCACCAGCAACACGGCGCGGCTGCGCCGGGTGCGGTCTAATTGCTTAGCGGCCAAATTGAGCGCGACCGCCAAGTGGCTCCCCTTATCGTCAAACAAGGCATCGGTCGCAAATTCTAAACTGGGGATAAAAGCGTCGGTGTCGCGCGTGAGCGGTAGCAGCAACCCCGCCTCGCCTGAATAGGCGATGAGCCCGATGCGCTCACCATGCCAGGCCGACATTAAATCTTGTAGCTTCAGCTTGGCGCGCAATAAACGATTCGGTGCCAAGTCTGTCGCCGCCATCGAGGGCGATACATCGAGCACGACCATCACGTCGATGTCGTGGGTAGATCGTGACTCGCGTAGCGAGCCTGCGTCCCTCTCTCCCGCTTGCGGGAGAGAGTTAGGAGAGAGGGCAACCACTGTAGAGAGCGTCTCCAACGGCAAGCGCGGCCCGGCTACGGCGCAGGCTAGCAACAGCCAAAACGCCCATTCGCTGAAGCTGCGTAGCGGCGATTGGCTAAGGCGCTGCCCCTGACGCACGGCCCAAGGCTGTAATGGCGCATCGGCATAGCGCTGCCAAGCAGACTTGCGTAAATGGGTGATCCCGATGAACAGCAAAGGCAGCAGCGCGAGTAGCCACGCTAAAGGTTCGCGCCATTGCAGTTGGGTTAATTCACCGAGACTCACGCTTGCTCCCGTAAGGCTAAGCCACGTGCGACTACCAGTAAGGCCACGCCCGCCAGAAGAAGCACCCAATACCACTCGGCAATTTGTCGCCGCGTGGCGGGGCGCGCAACAGTCGGCTCCAAGCGAGCAATGTCATTGATGATGGCCTCTAACGCTTGGGTATTGCCAGCAACGTAATATTTGCCGCCCGTAGTCTCGGCAATGGTTTTGAGACTCGGGTCAGTTGATTTCGATGCCGGTCGGTTGGGGCTGGCGAAAAGATCAGTGCCGATTTCCACCGTGTATATTTTTACGCCCAGCGCTTGTGCCGCCACCACGGATTCGGCGGGTTTCATCTCACCCGCTGTGTTGTCGCCATCGCTAAAGAGGATCAAGGCCGGTTGCAGATTTGCATTGGTTTTTACCTGTTTGAGCGCCAAGCCCAAGGCGTCGCCAATCGCTGTCGATTCGCCTGCGATGCCGACTTGCAGGCGTGACAGGCTTGCCAACATTAAGTCCTGATCGAAGGTGGGCGCGGTGAGCGTCGCGGCATGGTTGCCAAAAACGATGAGCCCAAAGCGGTCGCCCTCGCGCGCCGCAACGAAACGGCGCGCAATGCTTTTCAACACATCTAGTCGCGGCACACGCTGCTTGTTTAATTCAAAATCGTCGATGCTCATGGTGGTCGAGGTATCCACCAACAGCATGATGTCACGGCCTTGTGGGATTGAAGGCATAGCGGGGCCGAGCCATTGCGGTTGCGTCAAGCCTGCCGCCAAGCAACACGCCGCGAGAAAGGTGAGTAGTGTCTGCACCCGGCGCGTAGATTGTGATTGCGCGTCCTCGTCGCTCAGTGCGCGTAGATCAGGGTGCACCAGTTGGGTGGTGGGCTGCGTGTCGGCAGCGCGGCGTGTGCCGAACCAAAAACCTAGCGCAATCAGCGGTAGCAAAAAAAGCCAAGCGGGGTGAGCGAGGGTAATCATGTGTGGCGACCGATCCATTGGCGCACTTGGGCGAGGAGTTGTACGGCTTGTAGCGCGTCGATGGGCTGAGGCGAGAAACGGGCGTGATCGAGTGCTTGTGCGAGAGTCGCCCACGCGGCCTCATGCTGCTGTTGCGGTGCCGACATGTGTGCGGCGCGCGCAATTTGAAACACCGCCGCGCGTGCATCCAGCTTGCCGCTTTGCAAATCGCGCTCGGTGCGCTTGAGTGCTGCGCTAGCCCAGCGCTGGCTGCGCGTGCGCTTCAACCAGCGGTGCAGCGCAAAAAATAGTAGCAGCAAAACCAGCGCCACACCCAGCGCGATCCACATGTAAGGCAGTGGCGCTGGGGGCGGTGCGAGTGGCGCGATAATGTCGGCCAATTCAATCGCTTCAGCCATCCATGCCCACCAAAAATAATTGCATGGCGTCCGTGCCAGTGCTGAGTGAAAAGTAAGCGATATCGAGCTGGCGCAGCCGGGTTTCAATCGCAGCATGGCGCACATGGGCGGCTTGGGCAAAGCGCGCGCGCACGTCTGGTTTGCCGGTATCGACCCAGCGCAGGCGTTGCGTGGCGAGATCGTAAAAGCTGGCGCGTCCCAGCAACGGCAAAGCATGCTCAACCGGGTCAGTAATATGGATGCAGGCGACGTCGTGCCGTAATGCGAGATGCGCGAGTAGCGGCGCGTCGTCGGCCATCAGCCAGCTGAAATCGCTGGCCAATAATAAGCGCGAACCATTCGGGAGCGTGGCCGCGATGCGGCGCAAGGCATCTGTCCAAATAACATGTTCTTGAATTTGCAGCGCATTCGCGTTGCGCGGCGGACAAGATACCGCCGCCGCTTGGGCTAATTGCAAGATACCTGTTTGCTTGCTTAAACAAGGGAGTGTCAACGCGGTGTCATCTACTAATGTGCCACCTACACAGGCAAAGGCACTACTCTCCAACACAGCGGCCAAGATTGCGACGCGCGCTGCTTGCGCGGCTTTTAATTGGCGCGTGGTGCCAAAGCGCATGCTCGTGCCGCGATCCACCACGATATGCAGCGCGGGGTGATGCTCCTCACGAAACACCTTGAGATAAGGCACACCCGTGCGCGCCGTTGTGCGCCAATCCATATTGCGAATATCATCGCCCGCCTGATACGCGCGCACCTCTTCAAAATCCAAGCCCTGTCCAAAATGCGCCGAGCGCGCATCGCCGGGGTGGCGCAAAAACACCTCACGCCCATGCGCGCGCGTGTGGCGCAGCGCATCAGCCTGCTCGATTAGCGCGACGATTTCTTCCGGGCTGAGGAGGGGGGTGTCGCTGGTGGTGTGTGAGGGTTTGAGCATAAATACTTAGTAACCACGGATGAACACGGATACACACGGATAAAAAACAAAGGGAGTTTTCATCTGTGTTTATCTGTGTTCATCCGTGGTTAAAAGGTTTTTGTATTAAGGCGCAGGCACCGCATTCAGCAGCTTGTCGATCACGCTATCTAGCGTCACCTTCTCTACTCGTGCGCTCACGGTTGGGATCAGCCGATGACGCAAGCAATCCGGTGCGACGTCGAGGATGTCGTCGGGCGAGACAAAATCGCGGCCACGCAAATACGCCAGAGCTTGTGCAGCGTGGGCGATGGCGAGCGTGGCGCGGGGCGATGCGCCAACCTGGATGAAACGCGCAACATCGGGCGCGATCTTATCCAGATGGCGCGTGGCCGAAACCAGTGACACGATGTATTGCTCAAGCTCCGGGGCGATGTGCAGATGATTCACCTCGCTGCGCGCCTTCAACACCAGCGCGGCATCAATCACCGGCGCGGGCGGCGTGTCGTTGTCTTTTTTTAAGCGCGCGCGTTCACGGCGCAGCACTTCTAGCTCCTGGGTTTCGCTCGGGTAATCGAGTGTGACGTGCATCAAAAAACGATCCAGCTGTGCTTCTGGCAAGGGATAAGTGCCCGCTTGCTCCAGCGGGTTTTGCGTCGCCATCACCATGAATAAAGGCGGCAGCGGACGCGTCACGCCGCCCACGGTAATCTGCCGCTCTTGCATTGCTTCTAGCAACGCCGATTGCACCTTGGCCGGTGCGCGATTGATTTCGTCCGCCAAAACAATCTCGTGAAACAGCGGGCCTTGTGCGAAATCAAAGCTGCCCTCGTTCGGGTTGTAGATATCCGTTCCAGTGAGATCGCCCGGCAGTAAATCCGGTGTGAATTGAATCCGCTGAAAGCTGGCGTGCACCGCTTGCGCCAAGGTTTTAACCGCCAGCGTTTTAGCCAAACCCGGCAAACCTTCTACCAGCACATGTCCGCCCGCGAGCAGGGTGACCACCAGGCGGTCAAGCAATTTGGTCTGGCCGACGATGGCGGCATCGAGTGCGGTACGCAATTGCGCGATAGCGGTTTGGCTAGTCATGTGGATTCCGGTTTTGTGTTGGGCAAGTCGATCTTAATTTGCATCTTACCAATAAATCCAATCGCAGCGGCACCTCGATTCCTTAAGGAACAGACAGGAATCTTAAGTTGTAAGCACGATGTTGCATTGGCTACGCTGAGCGTCATTCAACACCACCCCACGCATTTTTTTTTGAGAGAGTACAACCATGAATCCTTTAATATCCACCACCCTTGCCGCCCTGCTGGGCCTCGCCTTTTCTGCCGCCAGCCTCGCTGCTACACCGGAGGATGCGATCAAATACCGTCGGGGTATATTTGCAGCACAACAATGGAATATGGTAACGATGGGTGAAGTCGTGAAAGGGAAAAAACCTTACGATAAATCCGATTTCCTTAAACGCGCCGAAAATCTCGCCGCACTCAGCAAAATGTTTATAGAAGGTTTCACGGTTGAAGGCGCTGAAAAAGGCGAGAGCGACGCCAAACCGGAAATCTGGTTTGAGATGAATAAATTCAAAGGCGCGGCCGATAAGCTTGGCGCGGAGACAGCGAAGCTGGTGCAAGCCGCGCAAAGCGGTGATCTGGGCGCCATTAAGACACAGTTTGGCGACGTGCAAAAAGTATGCAAAGGCTGCCACGAAAACTTTCGCAACAAATAATGGGTAAACCGTCAATCATAAAAAACGCGCCCATGGGCGCGTTTTTTATTAGCGGCTCATTGCGCCCACCGATGCAGCGTAGGGCGTTACTGCCTACTTGGGTAAGCGGCCAATTATTTTATCCAGACCTGCCTGAGCGCAGATTTCATCCGGGCCGCCGCCGGGCGCACCGCTGATGCCGAGTGCCGCGATAATGTCGCCTTTGACTTTAATGGCCACTGCACCCGCCGCCAGCGCAATATCCGGGAGGGTGGCCAGGGCGGGCGGGGAAGTGTTATTGGCGAAGCGCTTGGCAAATTGACCGGAGGTATCGAATTCAAAAATTGGCCCCATCGTGACCACCGTGTACGCTTTGCGGAAACTGCTGTCCTTGGTGTGGATGGTGCTCTTGTCGCCTTTCGCGAACAGCTTCAGCACACCGGCGCTGTCAACCACGGCTGCCGATACTTTATATCCGTGTTCTTCGCAGACGGTGATGGCTTCCGTTGCGGCTTCCGCCGCGAGCGCGAGTGGGAGGGTATAACCACCCGCATCTGCATGCGCTGGCGAAACTTGCAAA
>JAYVBU010000136.1:0-3352 GCA_043750335.1 Betaproteobacteria bacterium
GCGTTGAGCGCGATTGGTTTCGCATCGATGGCCGCGTGCAAGTGGAAGAAGGTCTCGTGCTCGGGTTCGCCGCCCTGCTGGATGCCGCGCGCGGGCAAAGCCGTTTTGTGGCGCTGGGCAACGGGGCCTATGTCGCCCTCACGCAAGCACTGAAAGATCGTCTAGCCGATTTAGCCGCCGTGATTGAAAGCGACAAACACGGTGCGCGCCTGCCCATGCTTGCCGCCGCCTGGGCAGAAGAAGCGCTGCAAGGCGCGCAGCTGGAGAGCGACAAGGCTTTCCGGCAGGCCATCGCGCGTTTGCAACAAGCGCAGGAATATACCCCGGCGCTGCCGCCTACGCTGCAAGCGGCGCTGCGGCCTTATCAGGAAGACGGCTACGTGTGGGCCGCTCGCCTGGCGCAAGCGGGCTTCGGTGCCTGCTTGGCCGACGATATGGGCTTGGGGAAAACGCTGCAAGCGCTGGCCTTAATGCTAGCGCGCGCAGAAGGCGGCCCGGCGCTGGTCATCGCCCCCACATCGGTCTGCGGCAATTGGCTGGCCGAGGCGCTGCGCTTCGCACCCAGTTTAAAAATGCACCTCTACGGCGAGGGTGATCGCGCCGCCGTGCTCAACGCAGCGGACGCCTTCGATGTCGTGATCGTCTCCTACACGCTATTGCAACAGGCGGGTACGGCCTTCGCCGCTAAACGCTGGCATACCGTGGTGGCCGATGAGGCGCAGGCCATTAAGAATGCGGCTGCCAAACGCAGTCAGGCGGTGTTCGATCTGGAGGCGGATTTCCGCCTCGCGCTCTCCGGCACGCCGGTGGAAAATCGGCTGGCTGATTTATGGAGTGTGATGCGCTTCGTCAATCCCGGGCTACTGAGCACGCTAAGCAAATTCAACGAACGCTTCGCCACCCGCATCGAGCGCGACCGCGACCGACACGCGCAACATATGTTGCGTCGCCTCATCGGCCCGTTTTTGCTGCGCCGCACCAAGTCGCAGGTATTGCAGGAATTGCCACCGCGCACCGAGTTATTAATCGAAGTCGATCCAGATGCAGCCGAAGCCGCGCACTACGAAGCATTGCGTCGTCAGGCAATCGATGAGGCAGAGCAGGCCTTGTCTTCTGGTGCGCCTTCCGGTCAAGCCCGCATGAATATTCTGGCGCAGCTGACAAAGCTGCGTCGCGCCGCCTGCGACCCGCGATTGACCACGCAGACGTATCCGACGGCGGGTGCCAAGGTGCAAGCCTTTGCCGAGTTGGCGGCAGAGTTGGTGGCCAATGGTCATAAGGCGTTGGTGTTCAGCCAATTCGTGGATTTTCTCACGCTGCTCCGCGAGCCGCTCGACGCGGCAGGTATCGCATATCAATATCTTGATGGTAGTACGCCGGCCGCTGAGCGCACACGTCGCGTCGCGGCGTTTCAGGGTGGTGCGGGCGATCTGTTTTTGATTAGCCTCAAGGCCGGCGGCTTTGGCCTCAATCTCACTGCCGCCGATTATGTGGTGATCGCCGACCCATGGTGGAATCCCGCTGCCGAAGATCAAGCCATGGGACGTGCGCATCGCATGGGGCAGCTACGCCCCGTCACCGTATATCGCCTAGTGAGAAAAGGCACACTGGAAGAGCAGATCGTCGGCATGCACAACGACAAACGCGCCCTGGCCGAGAGCATTATCGGCGAAGGCGATGCTGTAGTGCTGCCCTCCACGGAAGAATTGATGGCGTTGATTCGGGGTAAGTGATCCGGAAGAGAGAATGATGGATCGGGCGGTAAGCGGGCTGTCGGGAATAACGCCTTTCGCTTATTCCCCGCTCCACCGCTATAATCAAATGCTTCTATAGCTCCAGCGAAAACTATGGTCCCCCACCTCACCACCGCATTAACCGGCCCGCTGCTCGATATCGAAAAACGCACTTTGGACGCCATGCCTGCGATTGAGCATTGGTTTCGCTCGCAGTGGCAGGAGAACACTGTGCCGTTTTATTGTTCGGTGGATTTACGCAATGCGGGTTTTAAGTTAGCGCCCGTGGATACCAATTTGTATCCGGGCGGGTTTAATAATCTGAATCCGCATTTTTTGCCGCTGTGCGTGATGGCGGCGCAAGCGGCGGTGGAGAAGGTGTGTCCTGAAGCGCAGCGCTTTTTGCTGATCCCGGAAAATCACACGCGCAATATGTTTTATTTGCAAAACGTGGCTGCGCTGCGTTACATCTTGCGCCAGGCTGGTTTGCAGGTGCGTATTGGTACGCTGATTCCGGAGATTACCGCGCCGACGCCGATTGACCTGCCGAATGGTGAGCAGCTCATCTTGGAGCCGCTGATCCGCGAGGGACGGCGCGTGAAGCTCGATGGCTTCGACCCCTGCGCGATTATCCTGAATAATGATTTGTCTGCCGGTATCCCGGCGATCTTGCAGGATTTGGAGCAACCGGTGATTCCGCCCTTGCACGCGGGTTGGTCCACGCGCCTTAAATCTAACCACTTCGCCGCGTATAACGATGTCGCGGATAGCTTTGCAAAATTGCTTGGGATTGATCCCTGGATCATCAATCCGCAGTTTGCCACTTGCGGCCGCGTGAATTTTCAGACGCGCGAGGGGGAGGATTGTCTGGCCGCGTTTGTTGATGAGTTGTTGAGCGACATTCGCGTCAAGTACAAGGAATACGGCATTCAAGAAGAGCCGTTCGTGATCGTCAAAGCCGACGCGGGCACTTACGGCATGGGCATCATGACCGCGAAATCGGCGGACGATGTGCGCGACTTGAACCGCAAGCAGCGCAATAAAATGTCGGTGGTAAAAGAAGGCCTGCAAGTGTCGGATGTCATCATTCAAGAAGGCGTGTACAGCTTCGAGAGTATCAACGAAGCCGTGGCCGAGCCGGTGGTGTATATGATGGATCGCTACGTGGTGGGCGGCTTCTATCGTGTGCACACCAGCCGCGGCAAGGATGAAAATTTGAATGCGCCGGGCATGCATTTCGTGCCGCTCGCATTCGAAGCGCCTTGTTCCTTGCCGGATTGCAGCGGGCGCCCGGACGCGCCGCCGAATCGTTTTTATACCTACGGTGTGGTGGCGCGCTTGGCGTTGTTGGCCGCTTCGCTGGAGCTGGCGCGCACCGATCCGCTTAATCTTGAGCGTACGGCCTGAGCTATGCGCTTCGCCATCATTCTCGACCCGCTCGATCACATCAAAACCTATAAAGACTCGACCTTCGCTATCATGCGCGAAGCGGCAGCGCGAGGACACACGCTGTTCGTGATGGAGCAGCAAGATATCTGGATGCAGAGTGCGAGCGTGCTGTCGAGCGCGCGCAAGCTTGATCTGGTGGACGATGCGCTGCGCTGGTATTCGCTGGAAGA
>JAYVBU010000137.1:0-7371 GCA_043750335.1 Betaproteobacteria bacterium
GTGCGGCGCGAATTAGATAATCCGCTCAACCGCTGGCTGCAAGCCGCCTACCGGCCATGGCTGCTGTGGGTGCTGGCGCATCGCACACCGACCATCATCATCGCACTCGTATTGCTCGCTACCAGCGCCATCCCGCTTACGCGTATGGGCAGCGAATTCATGCCGCCGCTCAACGAAGGCGACTTGCTCTACATGCCGACCACCGTGCCGGGCATCTCTATTGACGAAGCGGCGAACTTGTTGCAGATCACGGATCGCTTAATCAAAACCATTCCAGAAGTGGAGCGCGTGTATGGCAAGGCCGGTCGTGCCGATAGCGCCACCGACCCCGCGCCGCTGTCCATGCTGGAAACCACCATCCTGCTTAAACCGCGCAAGCAATGGGCCCCCGGCACCACCATCGACGACGTAATCCGCAAGCTCGATTCCACCGTGCAACTGCCGGGGCTGACCAATGCCTGGGGCTACCCGATACGCACCCGCATCGACATGCTCTCCACCGGCATCCGCACCGTGCTCGGCGTGAAAGTCAGCGGTACTGATCTCGCGGGCATCAGCGCAGCGGCCAATCAAATCGAAGCTGCACTGCGCGACGTGCCCGGCACACGCGCTGTATTCGCCGAGCGTGCTGCGAGTGGGCGTTATATCGACATTGATGTTGATCGTGCATCTGCCGCGCGCTATGGCGTGAGCGCGCTGGATGTGAAGCGTTTGGTAGAAGGTGCTATAGGTGGCGAAACCATCACTACCATTATCGACGGCCGCGAACGCTACTCGGTGAACCTACGCTACCCGCGCACCTTCCGTGATTCGCTCCCAGCATTGCGCGCCAGCCGCGTCGTCACCCTGAATGGTGTGCACGTGCCCTTGAGTGCCTTAGCCAAAATCAGCGTCAGCGACGGCCCAGCAGAGATTAAGAGCGAGAACGGGCGCTTGGTCGGCTATGTGTTCATCGACCTCGCCACGCGCGACATCGGCGGCTACGTAGCACGTGCAACCCAAGTGCTACAAAAACTGAAATTAGCACCCGGTCATGCCTATAGTTGGTCGGGCCAGTACGCCGACCTGCAACGCGCTAAAGAACGCCTCAGTTGGCTTATCCCCGCCACGCTGCTGCTGGTATGGGGTCTGCTCCTCGCCTATTTCCGCGACTGGCGTAAACCCTTGCTCACCCTCGCCTGTGTGCCGTTCGCGCTGATCGGTGGCCTCTGGCTCACCTATTTGCTGGGCTATCAACTCTCGGTCGCAGTCGCGGTCGGCTTCATCGCGCTGGCGGGCGTGGCCGCCGAATTTGGCGTGGTGATGCTGCTCTACATCGACCAAGCACTGGCCGCGCGACAGGGCGCGCCGCTTACACAAGCAACCATTCGCGACGCCATCATCGAAGGCGCGCTAACGCGCATCCGCCCCAAAATGATGACCGTCGCCGTCATCGTAGTGGGCCTCTTGCCCATCATGTGGAGCCAAGGCGACGGCGCGGATGTGATGAAACGCATCGCCGCACCATTGGTAGGCGGCATGATTAGCGCGCCGCTGATTTCATTGTTTTTGATTCCAGCCTTGTATGGGGCGTGGTTGAATCGGGGGAAGCGGGCTTAAGCAGCCGGTTTGCAGAGTGCCTACGGCACATTTGGTGGGTTACGGCACAAAAACGTGCCTAACCCACCCTACATTTATTGCCCTTGCCGTGGGGCAGGATTCGCAAAGCGCGGTTTAATGCCAAGTATGCGGTTGAGCGAAATGGCAATGTGTCATGTCTTGAAGCATCTCGCGCAAATGCTTTGTTTGCACGTGGATCAGGCGCTCGTGATCGCCTGCTTCCAGGTAGAGATCAGGCTGGGCCAACAGGTCATCTTCCCACACCGTTTCCATCCCCCAGGCAATGGGCAGGCCGGGTGCTACGCCTGGCTCACAACCTTCGAATAGTTTGCTCAGGGTATCTTCCATCGCGAGGCGGAATGGCCTGCCGTAGTCCTGGCTTAGCTTGCCCAGCCGCACTTGTTCGTCAGCCGGAACCATGGCTGCGAGGTAGCACTCGGGTGCTTCCAGTATCACCGCCTTGACTAGGCGGCGGCTACCGATACCGGCAGCCACGGCCGACTGACGACTGTTGGGGGTGTGTCTATGGGCGATCACTTCGTATGGCACGTAGTGATCGGCGAGGTATTGCGTCATGCGGTCGATGGCGTTCATTCGATCCTCCAATCATGAAATTGTCTCTATCCAGATCGCAGGAAAAGCTGAATCGCCCACCATGATCTGACGCGTGACTAGGAATTATTTTTGACGAATTATCCGATGTACTGCGCTTGCATTACCGAGGTGAATATTGCTTAGAGACAAGCGCGCTATGCTCGCTCCAGCACCTCAAAAAAAGCAATGCAGGGTACTTTCATGCTAGTACATCCCGTCAGGGATGCAATGTCGCTTTACGTACAATCAGGCTTTTAGTAATGGGGGAACGGGGTTTAAATCCAGCGCCGAACACGCGTTTTATATGCGCTGTATTCATCGCCAAAACTTTCCAGCAAGGTTTGCTCTTCTCTGCCGATAAAGCGCACCGTGACGATCCACGCGAATAGCGGTGGTGCAAGGAATGAGAGCACGCTACCCAAACAAATGCTCACGCCCAGCAGTGTGATGAGCATGCCGAGATACATCGGATTGCGACTGATGCGATAGAGCCCTTCCTGCGCCAGATAGGCTGATTTGCCGCGCGGGTCGATGGTGGTTAGCTTCGACTTAAACCACCAAGCCGACCACAGGTTCATCGTCACGCCAGCAGCAATCAATGCGAAACCGAGCAAATTAAACGGTGGGGGAATCAGGCGCGTCTGCGGCAAGCTGTCGTGCATAGCTAGCATTGCTATGATGAGTAATAAGCTGAGCAGCGGCGGGTAGAGTTTGAGGCGAATCATTGTGCTAAAGCGATAGCGGCATGATGTCGTCGCATGAGCCACACCATAAAGAAAAAAGTGGAAACAGCGCCCGTCGCTACCGCCATTTGTGTGCCGAAGGTGTCCGCTACTGAGGCGGCAAGCAGGCTGCCGATGGGCATAGCGCCTAGGCCCGTCATGGAGATGAGTGAAAGGACGCGTCCGCGTACAGCCAGTGGTACGGTAAGTTGGATACGTGTGTTGAGCGAGATAGCGCCGTAGGAAAAGCCGAAGCCTGCCAGGGTCAGCAAGGGGAGCGCAAAAGCGATGCTTTTTGTGTTGGCGAATAGGGCAATCAGCAAGGCTGCACCGCTAAAGGCAATCAGTGTAGCGCGAGGCAGATCATGCACAGGGCGGCGCAGCGCGATGGTGAAGCTGGCCATCAGCGAACCCAAACCGGAGGCGGCAAATAGAAAACCATAGTAGGACGCATCGCCTGCAAATACCTCCTTGGCGAAATACGGCAGCAACATAATATAAGGCGAGCTGAGCAGACCAACGCAAAAGAAGGCCAGCAACAGCGTACGTGTTTCTGCGTGGCCTGCGACATAGCTAAAACCTTGTAAAAATCCCGGTTTGTGTTCGCTGCGCGCTTCACGCGTCGGATGCATTCGGGCGAGGAATACAAGCAGCGGTAAGCACGCCAAGCCATTCAATAAAAAACACACCCATTCGTTCGCCAGTGCCAGCACCAAGCCTGCGATGGCCGGGCCGACAAAACGTGAGACGTGGAAGGCAATTGCGTTCAGCGCCACAGCCTTGGGTATCAAGGCGCGCTCACCGACGATACGCTGTACCAGTGCAGGACGAGGGCCCGCATCCAACGCGCTGATGAGCCCGATGCCGAGTGCGCAGGGGAGCAGCAGCGAAATCGTCATGTGGTCAAAAGCGCTCACTGCGGCCATGCCGAGTGCGAGCAACGCAAACGAACCCTGTGTCAACATGACCAGTCTGCGCTCGTCGAAATGATCGGCGAGCCAGCCGCCGACCGGCCCCAGCACAAGATAGGGCAGCATGGTGAGTGCGGCTACCACGCCTAGGATGGGAACCGATCCAGTAAGGGAGTAGGCCAGCCAGGTTACAGCGATGCTTTGCGCTTTATTGCCGAGCAAAAATGCAGTTTGGCCAGCAAACCACCAGCGATAATCGCGGTTTTGCAGAATAGAAAAGGCAGTTTGATTCATGCTAGCTCGCCAGATGGCGTAGCTGTCGCGTGGCTTGATTGGCGGCTTTTATTTTGACTGTTCGGTCTGCCACAGAGGGTATTTGTTTGAGAAAAATCGGCGCGCCCCGCGCACCGCTGCCAGCATAGTCTTGTGCTAAGGCGTGCGTCGCCGCTTCATGCGAGCAAGCCATGATCGTCACCAGCCCTGCATGCACGAGATCGTATAAACGATCGAGTGCGATCTGGTGCGTTTGCCGGGTTTCGGCGTAGAGCCAATCGGCAAGCGAAAGAAAGCGCACGAAGGGTGCATCACCCAGAATCAGCGCCATCGCAGAGGGGAACCGCCCTGAATTTGCGATCATGTCCCAATAGCGCGCAAAGCGCGTCAGACGTTGCAGGGTGGGGAAGTCGATACTGTCAGTTGCGAGCACGGTATAGGGAGGGTAGGGGCTATAGCGCATGCCGAATGGCGCGGTGTGGCGCACGATGGGCGTTCCGCGCAGACGTTTCAAAATTCCCACCTGGATTTCATGCGGATTTAAAGCGACTAATTTATCGAAGCCCGCGCCGAAACTCGCCATATCCTCACCTGGCAGGCCGATGATTAAATCCACATGAAGATGTGCGTTGGAGTGTGCGCGCAGCCAGCGCAGATTATCTGCTGCACGGACATCGTCTTGGC
The DNA here is from genome assembly GCA_043750335.1 of Betaproteobacteria bacterium. Taxonomy (GTDB): domain Bacteria; phylum Pseudomonadota; class Gammaproteobacteria; order Burkholderiales; family Thiobacteraceae; genus RBG-16-58-11. The sequence goes on from JAYVBU010000137.1 coordinate 4,784, forward strand.
GACGGCTGATGCGGGTTTGCACCTCGGGGTTAAAAGTTTGAATGCCCGCTTCAAATTGCAGCGTGCCCGGCGGAAAGCGCGCGATGAGTGTTTTGAGTGTGTCTGGCAGATGATCGGGAATCACTTCGAAATGCACAAATAGTTTGTCATCCAAACGCGCCAGGAAAAATTCCAGGATGCGTGCGCTGGCTTTGATGTTGAGATTAAAAGTGCGGTCAACGAATTTAAACGTGCGCGCACCCCGCGTATAGAGTTGCGCCATTTCGTCTAAGAACAAATCCAAATCAAACGGCCACGCGGTTTTATCCAGCGCAGATAAACAAAACTCGCACTTGAAGGGGCAGCCGCGCGAGGCTTCCACATACAAAAAACGATGCGCGATATCGTCATCGTTATACAGGCGGTAGGGCAGCTGAATCTCGGCCAGCGGCGGCTGTTCACCAGCGATAATCTTTTGCAGAGGCCGCTTGCCCGCGAGCAGTGACCGGCACAGCTTGGCGAAGCTGACATCGCCCCAGCCGGTAATCACATAATCGGCCAGCTTGACGATTTCTTGCTCCTCGCACTCGTAGCTCACCTCCGGCCCGCCCAGCACCACGATCACATCGGGCGCAACGCGCTTCAGCATCGCGACTACTTGGGTGATTTCCTGCACGTTCCAGATATAGACGCCGAAGCCAACGATTTTGGGGTTCTCGGCCAGCAGTGATTCGACGATGTCTGCCGGTTTGTGTTGCAAGATGAATTCGATGATCCGCGTTTCGGATTCGAGTTCGCCTAAATTAGCCACGAGATAGCGCAGGCCAAGCGCGGCATGGAAATAGCGGGCGTTAAGGGTGGTGAGGACGATAGCAGGCATGGCTTGAGTACAGGCGTGAAACCGTCATTTTACCCGTTTACCTTGGCATATCGTTGCGCTAATGGCATGCTTCTTCCTCCATCTTTCCCCCCACCCTGAGTGATTTATGCCCTTGAAGTTGATGTTGTTCGTAAATGCCCTATTGTTTGTTAGTAGTGCCCACGCTGCTGACCCGATGCGCTTTAAACCGATTTCTGCTTCCGCTTATCTTGAATCAACAGCTGACCCTGCCATCCTCAACAGCGCGCCGTGGGTGCTACCTGAGGGCTACCAGCAAACCATTATTTCCGATGAAAACAATTTAGATATCTACCGCAATGGAGATGGCTTCATGGCCTCCGACTGGACGGACATGAACACCGAAAATGAAACGGGCAAAGATGCCGGGCGCTACTTATACCGCGCACACGAAGTGCGACCGGGGAGCGTCACCCCTTTCACCGGCGGCGCGATTTCTGTGATTGATCTAAAGACCGGCGTAGCAAAGGTATTAGTGCAGCGCGCTGATTGGGAAGCGTTGGACGGCATTACGTGGACACCATGGGGTTCGCTGTTGACGGGCGAAGAAATCCTCACCGCGCAATTACATGATCCAGATTGCCCCGACGCGCAAAGTGGATTGCTGTACGAGATCGCGCTGGATAAACAAGACCCATCGAAATTAAAAGCCGTGAGCGCGCGTCCTTTACTGGGCTCCATGGCACATGAAGGCATCAAAGTAGATGCCAAAGGCAACGTCTATGTGATCGACGAAGCGCGCAGTGGATCCATCTATAAATTCGTGCCGACGGCATTTGGCGATTTAAGTCGCGGCCAGCTATACGCGCTAAAAGTGGATAGTGGGGCCAAGACCGGCAACGCCACCTGGGTCGCGCTCGATATGCAGCAAGCTCAAATTGAAGCACGTGTAGCTGCCAAAGAAATCGGCGCAACACCCTATTGCCGTCCAGAAGATATAGAAATTATCGGCGATACGTTATACATCGCGCTGACGTGTGAAGATGTATCAAACCCTGGCAATGCTAGTGGGGATGGCGCGGTGCTGTCGGTGACTTTGGGCAAGACAACACGCGTTAGCTATTTTGTCGCGCCGGGCAAAAATGTGTCGAAAGAAGACAAAGCCAAACACATAACCGGCTTTAAATATCCTGACAATTTAGCCAAGGGGCCGGATGGCCGTTTATGGATAGCCGAAGACAATTCCCCATCCGATATTTGGGTTGCCGAGCCGGATCGCGATGGCGACGGCTATAGCGATGGCCTAAGCCTGTTCGCTTCACTCAAAGACGTGCAAGGCGAGGGTACGGGCCTTTATTTCGGTAAAGACCCGAATAAACTCTACGTCAATATTCAGCATTCGCTCACCAAAAACGACAAGACAATGGTGATTACCCAGAAGCGTAGAGCAGCCAAATAGCAGGGGTGGCTGCGAGATCGACGAAGCGCAATCACAAGCCAAATACGCCGATGGCGTTTTGGAATTAACATTGATAAAAAAGACGGCAACGGCAAGCAAGACCCTGGCTATCCAATAAGCCATAACGCAGCGTCAAGCCAAGGCGGCGCGAGCCACCTTGCCCAGCTTGGGCTGCGGCAGGTTCGGGTTATTTATTGAGCATAATCCACCATTGCTGATACTATGCAAATATTATTATTTGCAAGGGACCCGCCGTGAACCTCGACCCCGCCACCCTCCTATCCGCCTTCGCCTCCGCCTTCACCCAAAACA
>JAYVBU010000138.1:0-7342 GCA_043750335.1 Betaproteobacteria bacterium
CGCCCGGCTTGGCGCATGATCCAGATGGGGGTGTACTCAACGGGTTGTTTGAGTAGGGCGCGGAGAAAGGTGTCGTTTTTAGGTTTAGGCATAAAAAGCAATGGACAGGATTAACAGGATTTCCCAGGATTAACAAACCAATCCTGTAAATCCTGCGAAATCCTGTTAATCCTGTCTATTAATGGTTGGGTTTCAAACACTGAGATACGCCAAAATGCCTTCGGCAGCTTGGCGGCCTTCGTACACTGCGGTTACCACTAAATCAGAGCCGCGCACCATATCGCCCCCCGCAAAAATTTTCGGGTTGGCCGTTTGAAATTCGTGTGCAAAACCTTTGGCTACGACGCGGCCACCGGCATCGGTGCTCACGCCAACATCGGAGAACCAGGGCTGCGGGTTGGGGCGAAAACCAAAAGCGATAATCACGCGGTCGGCGGGGATGATTTCCTCTGATCCCGGCACGACTTGCGGGGTGCGACGACCGCGCACATCGGGCGCACCGAGTTCGGTGGTGACGAGCTTCACGCCTTCGACTTTTCCGTTACCGACGATTTCGACAGGTTGGCGGTTCCACAGAAATTGCACGCCTTCTTCTTTTGCATTCGCTACTTCGCGGCGTGAGCCGGGCATATTGGCTTCATCGCGGCGATAGGCGCAAGTAACGGATGCTGCTTCTTGACGTATCGACGTGCGATTGCAGTCCATCGCCGTGTCGCCGCCGCCCAACACCACCACGCGCTGTCCCTGCATGGAGACATAACCAGTTTCATCTTCAGGCAACTCAAGGCATTGACGTACGTTCGAAATCAAGTAGGGCAAAGCCTCATTCACGCCGGGCAAATCCTCACCGGGGAAGCCACCCTTCATATAGGTGTACGTGCCCATGCCTAAAAATACTGCGTCGTATTCGGCGAGCAATTGCGCCATGCTCACATCGCGACCGATCTCAGTATTGAGCCGAAACTCGATGCCCATGCCTTCCATGATCGCGCGCCGACGTCGCACCACATCTTTTTCTAATTTGAATTCAGGGATGCCGAAGGTGAGTAAGCCGCCAATTTCGTCGTAGCGGTCATACACCACTGCTTGCACGCCATTGCGTACCAGCACATCTGCACAGCCCAGCCCCGCCGGGCCTGCGCCAATCACCGCGACTTTTTTGCCGCTGGGCGTGACATGGCTCATGTCAGGACGCCAGCCTTGTTTAAAAGCCTCGTCAGAAATGTATTTTTCAACTGCGCCGATGGTCACCGCGCCGAAGCCGCCTTGATTCAAGGTGCAAGCACCTTCGCATAGTCGATCTTGCGGACACACCCGACCGCAGATTTCGGGCAAGGAATTGGTTTTGTGCGATAGCTCAGCCGCCTCGAACAGATTGCCCTCTTCGATCAGCTTTAACCAATTGGGGATGTAGTTGTGGACCGGGCATTTCCATTCGCAATACGGGTTGCCGCAGCCTAAGCAGCGCGCGGATTGCTCCGCCCCTTGCGCGGCGTCAAAGGGCGCGTAAATTTCTTTGAATTCGTGGATACGAATTTCAGATGCTTTTTTGCTGCCATCACGCCGCTGCACATTCAAAAATTGGAATACGTCAGACATTACTATCTTTCAGAAACAAAACATCTGCCACAGAGGACACAGAGATCACAGAGAAATTCAAAGGTGGGCCACCCGCTTGCATGGTTTTTCTCTGTGTCCTCTGTGATCTCTGTGGCAAATAGGTTTTAGTCTTTTAACAAACTATCCAATTTCACCGCTTTCGGTTTAACCAGATAGAACTTAGCGATCGCATTGTCGAAATCGTTGAGCATGCCCGTACCTCGCTGGCTGCCAGTGAGTTTTACATGCTCGGCGAGTTTCTCGCGCAGGAACTGGCGATATTCTTCCATTGATTCATTGGTGATGCGATGAATGTCGATCAACTCATTGTTATAGCGCCGCGCGAAATGCCCGTCTTCGTCGTACACCATGCTGAAGCCACCTGTCATGCCTGCACCGAAGTTGAGACCCGTATCGCCCAACACGATTACGCAACCGCCAGTCATGTATTCGCAGCAATGATCGCCCGCGCCTTCGACTACGGCCACGCAACCGGAATTGCGCACGCCGAAGCGTTCGCCCGCCATGCCTGCCGCGTTAAGTCGCCCGCCCGTCGCGCCATACAAACAGGTGTTACCGATAATCACATTGTTGTGTGCGACAAAGTCCGATTGGCTGGGGGGGTAAATCACGATGCGCCCACCCGCCATTCCCTTACCCACGTAGTCGTTCGCGTCACCTGATAACTCTAAGGTTAAGCCCTGTGCATTCCACACGCCGAAGCTCTGCCCTGCGCTGCCAGAGAGTTTTAAATGTAAGCAGCCATCAGGCAAGCCAAGCGCACCATGCGCGCGGGCGATTTCGCCGGAGAGGCGCGCGCCGATGGAGCGGTTGACGTTACGCACTGTGTAGTTGAGCGTAATGGTTTGCTTGGCTTTGATCGCGGGCAAGGCATCAACCACCATTTGTTCGGCCAGCTCGCCTTTATCGAATGATGGGTTGCGCGCATCGGTGCAAAATTTCGGCACGCTGTCCGGAATGTGTTTTTGATCCAACAATGCCGAGAGATTGAGTTTGTTTTGGCGCGGCGTTTCACCCTGCGTGAGTTGCAAGAGATCGACACGGCCAATGAGCTCTTCCATCGAGCGTACGCCGAGACTCGCCATCAGCTCGCGTGTTTCCTGCGCGATGAAAGTGAAATAATTCATCACCATTTGCGGCAAGCCAATGAAATATTTTTGCCGCAGCGCCGCATTTTGCGTTGCAACACCGGTGGCGCAATTATTCAGATGGCAGATGCGTAAATATTTACAGCCCAAAGCCACCATCGGGCCGGTGCCAAAGCCAAAAGATTCTGCGCCGAGGATGGCGGCTTTAATCACATCCAAACCGGTTTTTAAACCGCCGTCGGTCTGCACCCGCACACGACCCCGTAGGCCGTTGGCGCGCAGCACTTGTTGCGCCTCCGAGAGGCCTAGCTCCCACGGCGTCCCGGCGTATTTCACGCTGGTGAGTGGGCTCGCACCCGTGCCGCCATCGTAACCGGAGATGGTAATTAAATCGGCGTAGGCTTTCGCGACACCCGCCGCAATGGTGCCGACGCCGGGTTCTGCTACCAGCTTTACGGATACCAAGGCTTGAGGGTTCACTTGCTTCAAATCAAAGATCAGTTGCGCTAAATCTTCAATCGAATAAATATCGTGGTGCGGCGGCGGCGAGATTAGGCTGATACCCGGTTTCGCGCAGCGCAGCTTGGCGATCATCACGGAAACTTTATCGCCCGGCAGTTGACCGCCTTCGCCCGGTTTCGCGCCCTGTGCAATTTTGATTTGCAGCACTTCGGCATTGACCAAATAATGCGGCGTGACGCCGAAGCGGCCCGAGGCCACTTGCTTGATCTTGGACATTTTGACCGTGCCATAGCGCGCCGGGTCTTCGCCGCCTTCGCCCGAGTTGGAGCGACCGCCGAGGCGGTTCATGGCTTCGGCCAGTGCTTCATGCGCCTCTGGCGAGAGTGCGCCGAGCGACATGCCGGCGGAGTCGAAGCGTTTGAGGATTTTTTCTACCGGCTCGACCTGATCCAGCGCAATCGGTTTCGCGTCAGCTTGCAGTTTCATCAAATCGCGCAGCATCGCCACCGGGCGCGTATTCACGTATTCAGCGTATTTTTTATACTCATCGTAGTCGCCGTTTTGCACGGCTTTTTGCAGCTGCATCACGACATCGGGGTTGTAGGCGTGGTACTCGCCGCCGAAAATAAATTTGAGCAGTCCGCCTTGCGACAAGGGCTTCATCGGATTGAAGGCATATTGAGCGAGCTGCTTCTGGTCGGATTCAAAGTCATCAAAATCCGCGCCGGAAACGCGGCTCACCGTGCCGGACAAGCACAGGTCGATCACGCTTTCGTGCACACCTACCGCTTCAAACAATTGCCCGCCGCGATACGAGGCAATGGTGGAAATGCCCATCTTGGAGGTGATCTTGAGCAGACCCTTATTGATGCCTTTGACGAAGTGCCCGATGGCGTCTTCTAAAGACTGCGTCACTTCTTTGGTGCGTATCAAATCATGGATGACTTGATACGCGAGGTAGGGATAAACCGCTGTTGCGCCATAGCCGATCAGGCAACCGAAATGATGTGGGTCACGTGCTGTGCCTGTTTCGGCCACGATGTTCGCGTTGCAACGCAGGCCGGCATTAATCAGCGCGTGATGCACCGCGCCCACGGCGAAAAGCATAGGGATAGGCAGCTTACCTTTGGCAATCGCGCGGTCGGATAGCACGATGATGACCTTGCCCTGCTTCACCGCATCGACCGCTTGTTGCGTCAGCGTTTCGAGCGCGGCCTTGAGGTGGGTTTTGGTCGAGTCGTAATTCAAATCCAAGGTGAAGGATTTATATTCCTCGCCAGTTTGTTGCGTGAGGTACACGAATTTGTCGTGCGTTAGTACCGGTGAATGCGTTTCGATGCGGCGCGCGTGTTGCGGCGTTTCGTCAAACAGATTGCGCTCGAGGCCAAAACAGGTTTTGAGCGACATCACGATCGCTTCGCGGATCGGATCTATCGGCGGGTTGGTCACCTGCGCGAATTGCTGGCGCAAATAATCAAACGGCGAGCGTACCTGACGCGACAGCACCGCCATTGGTGTATCGTCGCCCATAGAGCCGATGGCTTCTTGGCCATCTTCAGCCAACACGCGTATCACTTGATCGCGCTCTTCAAACGAAATGTTAAATAACTTTTGATATTGCAAGGTGCTATCCGCATCGAACAGCGGCAAGGTCTCGCTCTTGGTAAGCGAGGATTCCAAATAGCTCACATTGTCTTTGAGCCATTGGCGATAGGGGTGCGCTTTAGCCAAATCGGCGTCGATTTCTTCGGGCAAGAGCAGCTTGCCGGTTTCCATATCCACGGCGAGGATCTGGCCTGGTTTGATGCGGCCTTTGGCGACGACGTTTTCCGGTGCGTAATTCCACACGCCGATTTCAGATGCGATGGTAAGAAAGCGATCCTTGGTCACCACATAGCGCGCCGGGCGCAAACCGTTGCGATCCAATACGCAAGCACCATAGCGGCCATCGGTGAGCACGATGCCAGCGGGGCCGTCCCACGGCTCCATGTGCATCGAGTTGTATTCGTAGAACGCCTTCAGGTCCGGGTCCATCTCGTTCACGTTTTGCCACGCCGGGGGGATCATCAAGCGCAGCGCGCGGAACAGCGGCACGCCGCCCATCACTAGGCCTTCCAACATATTGTCGAGGCTTAACGAATCGGAGCCGGTGAGCGACACCAAGGGCCGCACGTCGTCCATATTCGGGATGAGCTTGGATAGGAATTTCATTTCGCGCGCGCGCGACCAGTTGCGATTGCCTTGCAGCGTGTTGATCTCGCCGTTGTGCGCAAGGTAGCGGAAGGGCTGCGCTAGCCGCCATTCCGGCCAGGTATTGGTCGAAAAGCGTTGGTGATACACCACCAAGCTTGAGGCGAAACGTTCGTCTTTTAGGTCGGGGTAGAACACCGGCAGATTTTCCGGCGTTACCAAACCTTTATAAGAGATCACCTTGCTGGCGAGCGAGGGCAGGTAAAAAGCCTTGTCTGCTGCGCCGATGGCTTTTTCGGCACGGCGGCGAGCAACAAACAGCTTGCGTTGAAAAATTGCGTCCGAGACATCGTCTGGGCAATTCACGAATACTTGCTCGATCACGGGCATGTTTGCTAGCGCATACTCTCCGCATGCATCAGAATTAACGGGTACTTTCCGAAAGCCAGCGAGGGTGATCCCTTCGGCTAGCATTTCTGTTTTGAGGCAGTCGCGCGCGCGCTGAGCGAGTTGAGCGTCTTGATTCAAGAATACAAGGCTCGCTGCATAAAGCTTGGCGAGAGAGAAACCAGCCTCTTGCGCTACAGCACGCAAAAACGCATCCGGTTTTTTGAAAAGCAGTCCGCAACCATCGCCGGATAAGCCATCGGCCGCCACCGCACCCCTATGCGTCAAGCACGCGAGCGAGTTGATCGCGGTTTGCACCAGTTGATGGCTTGGCTTATCATCCATTTGCGCCATCAAGCCGAAACCGCAGCTATCGCGCTCAAAATCCGGGTGGTAGAGCGTACCGTCCAGCCAGCTTTGTCTATCCATTGCCAGAACCTTAAAATTCGGTGAAAAGTCAGAGATTTTAACCGGTAAACGTACTGCCCGGCAATGCAAGCGGGAAAGCCCTCTTTGTTCATAAGGGTGATCTGTTAAAACTGCTTAAATCTTTCACCACGGAGGACGCGGAGTAGGTCAAAACCGATATATCGTTTTTTGCTTTGGTTTTACTCTGTGCCCTCCGTGTACTTCGTGGTGAGTGTTTTTTAATTGCTAAATAAATATGACCGACGACACCAAAAATCCCACCGCCCAGCGTGGCGAAGCCAAAACCGCCCGCATCCCGATCAAAATCGTGCCCGAACCCGTGGCGCGAAAGCCCGCCTGGATTCGTGCTAAATCTCCCAACAGCCCACGCTTTTTTGAGATCAAGCAGATTCTGCGCGAGCACCAGTTGCACACGGTGTGCGAGGAAGCCTCCTGCCCCAATATTGGCGAATGCTTCTCGCACGGCACAGCCACCTTCATGATCCTGGGCGATGTATGCACGCGGCGCTGCCCGTTTTGCGATGTGGCCCACGGCAAACCGCAGGCACCGGATGTGAATGAGCCCGCCAATCTGGCCAAAACCATCGCCGCGATGAAATTGAATTATGTGGTGATTACGAGCGTAGATCGTGACGACCTGCGCGATGGCGGCGCGCAACATTTTGTGGATTGCATTCGCGCAGTGCGCGCGGCCTCGCCCCAGACCAAGATTGAAGTGCTGGTGCCGGATTTCCGTGGGCGCTTGGAGATCGCGCTAGAAGTGTTGGCACTCGCCCCGCCCGACGTTATGAACCACAACCTGGAAACCGTGCCGCGCCTGTATAAAGCCGCACGCCCCGGTGCGGACTACAACAATTCCTTGCAGCTCTTAAAGGCTTTCAAAGCAACACATCCCAACGTACCGACCAAATCTGGATTGATGGTGGGCTTGGGTGAAACGGACGAAGAAATTCTCGGCGTGATGCGCGACCTACGCGCACACAATGTGGAAATGCTCACCGTCGGCCAATACCTGCAACCGAGCCAGCATCATCTACCGGTAAAACGTTTTGTTACGCCGGATGATTTCAAAGTGCTGGAAGTGGCAGCGCAGGAGATGGGTTTTGCTAATGCGGCATGCGGGCCGATGGTGCGGTCTTCTTATCATGCGGATTTGCAGGCGGCGG
>JAYVBU010000139.1:0-3327 GCA_043750335.1 Betaproteobacteria bacterium
TGTGCAACATTCAATACCGTGACCTGTTGCGCGGATTCGAGCGAGGCTTCTTCCACGCGCTGCACTAAACCCTGGTTGGTTGCGGCCAATAGCGAATTGACCTCGGTCAATTCGCGCTTTAAGCGTTCGTTTTCAGAAACCATTTCATAATACTCAAATGCTTCACGCACATTGCTTCGCAGCAGCTCGTCCTCCCACGGTTTGGTCAGGAATTTATATATCGCGCCGCGATTGATCGCATCAGTCACCGATGCAAGATCGGTGTAGCCGGAAAGCATGATGCGTACCGTATCGGGATGCAGCTCTTTTACTTGGCTGAGGAATTCTGATCCGGACATTTCCGGCATGCGCTGGTCAGACAGAATCACGCCGACTTTGTTTTCGGCAAGTATGGCCAAGCCCTCGCTGCCGCTGTTAGCGCTCAGCACACGATAGCCGTCGCGCCGAAACAAGCGCGTCAGTGAAGACACGATGTTCTGCTCGTCATCCACCAAGAGTAGCGTACGTTCCATTTATCGCTCCAATTTGGCGCAGCTTTGACGCCTGCGCATCATTCAGTTGATCTCTGCTCACCCGAGGGGTTGCTTGCTACAACACACAAGCTGGATTGATCGACCTTCAAGTCCTTTATCGGAGGCCACAGGCAATAACTTAAGCCTGTAAGGGGACAAAGCATCATGGAATAACGCGCTACCCAAGCTTCATATGCTGGCAGAACCCTGGTCTGCGCCCTACTTAAGGCGATCATCCGTTTTTAAAAAAAATGAACGCGACTGAAACAGTTCGAAAATAAGCATAGCACTCCCTGCCACACACGCTATGACCGCGTAGGCCGTCTCGGAGGGGGGATTTTCAATGCAAGAGGGAGCGTGCGTTTCACCGCAACGAAGACAGGCCGACGCGACCAGTACGAAAAAATTACATCCAGAAAAACAAAAAGCCCGAGGCACACTGCTCGGGCTTTTTAAATTGACGCAACAACACTTAACGTTTGATAGACAACCCAACTTGGCTGGCGTAATACGCCGACAGATTGGCGATGTCAGCGTCGGTCAAATTCGCCGCTTGGCCATTCATGATCGCGTTGGTGCGCGCTTTGGTTTTATAGGCCTTGAGTGTATGGGTCATATAGTCTTCGTTCTGGCCTGCCAGCTTGGGGAAATCTGGTGCGGTGCTATTGCCGTCGGGGCCGTGGCAAGCGGCGCAGACCGCCGATTTTGCTTTACCGGCTGCGGCATCGCCCGCTGCCAATGCTGGGCCGCCGATCACGATGCTCAATAAGGTTGCTGCGAGTAGCGTTTGTGCTTTCATCTGGTTCGTCCTGTTATTTGGTGTCGGCGTAATAGGCCGCGAGGTCGCTCATGTCCTGCTCGGTCAAGCTAGCGGCAATCGCGCGCATGGTGGTGTGCTTACGGTCGCCCGATTTGTAGGCTTTGAGCGCGCTCACGATATAAGCCGCATGCTGGCCACCGATTTTGGGCACTTGATAGGTATCGGGATACACAGTGCGGTAGCCGGGGATGCTGTGGCAACCAATACACATGGAATTTTTGCTCTTGCCTGCCGCCGCATCGCCTGCGCCAAATGCGGCGCCGCTCGCAGCAGCCAGGAGAACCAGACTGGCTATAGCGTATTTCTTCATTTTCCTCACTCTTTATTTGATGGTTTAAAAACCGGGATCACATGCGCATTTTTTATTGTTTGGTTTTTCGCCAGCGCAACATAGCCCGGTATTTTAGTGAGTGCGCCTGTTGCGGGCAAGCGCTTTCACGTTGCGAGGCTACGCTAAATATTAGATAATACTAATGTTTTTCCATTCCCTTTGCTCGATCGATCATGCTAAAACGCCGTCTCGATACCCCCGCTTGCCCACTCTGGTTGTATAAGTTACTGCCTTTTTTGCGCTGGTGGCCCATGGTCAATCGCGCGACTGTACGCGCCGATCTGAGCTCGGGTTTAACCGGTGCGTTGATTGTGCTGCCACAAGGGGTGGCCTTCGCCACCATCGCCGGGCTACCAGCAGAATATGGTTTGTATGCCGCCATGGTGCCAACGATTATTGCTGCCTTGTTCGGATCCAGTTGGCACTTGGTGTCCGGGCCTACCACCGCGATTTCGATTGCGGTGTTTGCTTCGGTCAGCTCGTTCGCGCAGCCGGGTAGCCAGCAATTCATCGGCATGGTGTTGACGCTGACCTTTTTTACCGGCTTATTCCAGCTGATTTTAGGGTTGGCACGTATGGGTGCATTGGTGAATTTCATTTCGCACACGGTGGTGATCGGCTTCACCGCAGGCGCGGCACTCTTGATTGCGGGTAGCCAAATACCGAGTTTCTTTGGGGTGGATATTCCACGCGGCACAGCTTTCTTCGACACACTGAAGCTGTTTGCGCTGCACCTTAACAACATTAATCCGTATGTGGCGAGTGTGGCGGGGGCGACGTTGCTCACCGGCATTTTAGTAAAAAAATTCGCGCCCAAGCTTCCCTATATGATCGTGGCGATGATCGTCGGCAGTTTGCTTGCTTTGTGGTTGAACGATTATTTTGGAGTGGACGCACGCACCGGCATCAAGACCATCGGCGCGCTGCCTGCACATCTCCCGCCCTTCTCGCTGCCTGATTTTTCCCTCGATACTATGCGGCAAATGATTTTCCCCGCGCTGGTGGTGACCATGCTTGGCTTGACCGAAGCGGTATCCATCGCGCGCTCGGTCGCGGTTAAATCGGAACAACGCATCGACGGCAATCAAGAATTCATCGGCCAGGGTTTATCCAATTTTATTGCCAGTTTTTTCTCTGGTTATGCCTCCAGCGGCTCCTTCAATCGGAGCGGGGTGAACTACGCATCAGGTGCCAAAACGCCGCTGGCTGCGGTGTTCGCGTCGATTTTTCTGTTAGTGGTTTTGCTGCTTGTTGCACCGCTTGCCGCTTATTTACCCACTGCCGCGATGGCCGGACTTTTATTTTTGGTGGCCTGGAGCTTGATCGATTTTCATCACATCATCACGATCGCAAAAGCTAGCCGCGCGGAAACGGTGATTCTTTGGGTGACGCTGATCGGTACGCTCATCAATCTGGAAAAAGGCATTTTCTTCGGGGTGTTAATTTCGCTCATGTTCTATCTGTATCGAACATCGCGCCCGCAAGTGAAAGCCGTAGTACCCGATCCAGAACCCGGCAGCTATCACTACATCAGCGCGGAAGGGCGTAAAGAGTGTCCGCAGCTGAAAATGGTGCGCGTCAATGGTTCAATTTTTTTCGGGGCGGTGGATCATGTGCAGCAAGCATTGCATGAAATAGACGAACGTAGCCCCCAGCAAAAGCAT
>JAYVBU010000140.1:0-7331 GCA_043750335.1 Betaproteobacteria bacterium
TTTTAGCGACACGGGACGCGTTCATTTTGCGGTTCGTTTTTTCTGCTGACGAAATAGTCGCCAGGCCATGAACAGCAGCACCAACAGCCCCGTTATCAGAACAGCCCACATAAGTTTGGCTTTCCAAGACAGACCCGGCAAGGGCGGCTGTTGACGGCGCTCGCCACCAAGTACGACGCTCTCACCCGGCATGACCGGCTTAATCAATGCGGTGCGATTCTCGACATCTTTCAACAAAGGTGATTGCAAAACTGAAGGGGCCAGGACGCCAAAGCTGCCATACGCCAGAATGAAAGGTGGCTCGCCTTGTGGCGCGAACAAAAGTGATTTTGATGTCCAGCCGATTTCGATCAGCGGGCGACCTGTACCCAGCCCCCCGTTGCGATCATCCACCTCCAAGCGCCAGTAGCGGTCGCTGTTGGGAAACAGCGCGAGGTTCGTATTTTGCCAAACCAACTCCTGCACCTGTATCTGATACAAGGCGCCGCGATAACGCTCGCGCCAAGCCTCAGCCGTGGATGCGCGCGACAACAACACGGTCTCGACCAGCGCGTTATTCTGCGGCAGGCGCACCCGTACACGATCAATCGGAAAGAAGCCTCCCGCATCGAACAAATACACGCTCACATTTCGTAACTGCGCCTGACTATCTTCAACGCGCTTACCGGGTATCTGCGTCCACTGTTGCGGGATACTCGGTAGGGGCGAGGCGAACAGTGCTTGTACGCTCGATAACCGGGTTCCTGTGACACCACTCAACCAGTGCAGGCGCATATAGCGCGCGCGCACCGGTGGCAAATCTATTTCACGCTGCGTAAACGTGCGTCCTTCAAAACTAATTTCCGCCAGCGTGATTTCAGGTTCCAGGATTTCCCAATGCTGAAGATCATCGCTGTAGTCCACACTCATGCTGGCGGTGAACCCCTGCTCCGGCGTATCCCACACCAACAATAATTTATCCGGGATTCGCGCAAGCGCGGTCGCGTCGAGCAGGTAATACTGCGGCACCCCTTCATTCGGCGAGATAATCGCATTGGCTACGCCAACGACGATGCCACGCGCATCAGTCTGCACATTCAACGCAATATTATTGGGGTCTGCCATGGCCGAGGTCGGCAAAGGAAACAGCGGAAGATTCAACGGCAGGGGCGTTTGGACGACAGGTGGCGGGGCGCGAAAAGCCATCGGGACTTCTTCGCCAGCGCGATTAAAAATACGCATATCAGATAGATCAGGGCGCGTAACGCCCTGGTACACCTGCTGCGGCAAACTCAGTTCATACAGCGCAGACGGGCCGGGCAAGGGTAGCTTGAGCCCAAAGGCAAAATCATCCGGGGCCAAGGCGTACGCTAGCACCGGAGCAATCAGGACACATAAACCAGCCAGTAAGCGCCACATGCCCTGCCCTTCCGTTTCTCGCTTTAGGATGCGCCCGTCTTAAGCTCGTGCGGCCGTGCAACCGGCAACAGTTTATCCAACACACCATTCACATATTTGTGGCCATCGGTGCCGCCATAAGATTTTGCCAACTCTACCGCTTCATTAATAACCACACGATAAGGCACATCGGGACAATGCAGGGCCTCGTACGCGCCGATCAAGAGCACAGCGGTTTCAATCGGGGATAGTTCGGCCAGCTTGCGGTCGAGGTAGGGCATGACCGCCGCTTCCAAGGCGCTGACTTCTTGCACCACGCCGTTGAGCAAAATCAAAAAATATTTGTCGTCGATGGTGGCGTAGCCCTCTTCATCGCGCAAATGCTTGGCGATGCTGGCGGCGTCGTTGCCAGATAGCTTCCACTCATAGAGCGCTTTGAGCGCAAATTCACGCGCTTTGCGGCGGCTTTTTTTCATTTCGATCGACCTGATTCGTTAAAGAGCAAATACTGGAACCACGGATGAACACAGATACACACGGATAAATTCAAAAACAAATTCAAATCAAGCGCGCTTCACTTCGACATAAATAGTGTGATTTTATCCGTGTTCATCTGTGGTTAAAACGCTGCTAAATCCGTTTCAACAAATTCGCCATCTCCACTGCGACCAGCGCGCAATCCGCACCTTTGACGCTCATACGCGCCAGTGCTTGGTCATCGGTATCAGTGGTGAGGATGCCGTTGGCAATGGGCACACCGGTATCCAATTGCACTTGGGTAATGCCCGTGCCAGATTCATTCGCCACTAATTCAAAGTGATAGGTATCGCCACGCACTACTGCACCGAGCGCGATCAAAGCATCGTAATTATCGGACAAGGCCATCTTCAACAACACCAGCGGCGCTTCCAGCGCGCCCGGCACTGTCACGAGCGTAACGTCCGATTTTTTTACGCCGAGCTTTTCCAGCTCTGTCACGCAACTACCGAGCAAGCCTTCGCAAATGTCGATGTTAAAGCGGCACATCACGATGCCGATACGCAGCCCTTTGCCATCCAACTCTTTTTCGTATTCCGTGATGCCGTCGAGTTTCATAACCATGGGATTACCTCATTCTTCTACGTTAGTTGCTTGCGACCAATCTTGGGGCAGGATAGAGCCGCACACTTCGAGATCAAAACCTTCCAAGCTGGGCATTTTGCGCGGTGCGGCCAAGAGCCGCATTTTGCGTACATTTAAATCGCGCAAAATCTGCGCGCCAATACCATAGTCGCGCAAATCGACTTTGGTCGATGACTTGTGTGACGCTTGCTCGATGCGCGCCAGCAGACTCTCACTCGATTCCGGGCGACGGAAAAATATCACCACACCGCTTGGCGCTTCGCTCACTGCTTGCAGCGCTTGATGCACATTCCAGGAGTGCGGGCTGCCTGCATCGTCCAGGAAATCAATCACCGATAAAGGCTCATGCACCCGCACCAGCGTTTCTTCTTCCGGCTTAATCTCGCCTTTCACCATCGCTAAATGCAATTCGCTGGAGATTTTATCGCGATAGGCGATCAATTTAAATTCGCCATAAATCGTCGTCACCTGACGCTCGGCCACACGCTCCACCAATATCTCGTTTTGCGAACGGTAGTGAATCAAATCGACGATGGTGCCGATTTTCAAACCATGTTCTTTGGCGAAAACGATCAAATCCGGCAGCCGAGCCATCGTGCCATCGTCTTTCAAAATCTCGCAAATCACGGAAGCGGGCTCCAAGCCCGCCAGCGCCGACAAATCACACCCGGCCTCGGTATGCCCGGCGCGCACCAACACGCCGCCCGGCTGTGCGCGCAAGGGGAAAATATGACCAGGCTGAATGATGTCTGTGGCCTTGGCGTTTTTAGCCACTGCCGCTTGAATCGTTACAGAACGATCTGCCGCCGAAATGCCAGTCGTCACACCTTCCGCCGCTTCGATAGAAACAGTAAAAGCCGTGCCGTGCGGCGTCTGATTATCCGACACCATCTGGCGCAAGCCGAGCTGCTTGCAGCGCGCATCGGTCAACGTCAGGCAGATCAAACCACGCCCAAACTTGGCCATAAAATTAATGGCTTCCGGTGTTACGAATTCCGCCGCCATCACCAAATCGCCTTCGTTCTCGCGGTCTTCCTCGTCCACCAGGACGACGATCTTGCCAGCCTTCAGGTCGGCAATAATGTCTTGTATAGGGCTAATCATTTAAGAACTCGGGGCTAAAGTACTTTCGGGGGCGTGATTATCGCATTTCGTGGGGGATAGGGCGAGTTTCAATTCTGGCTTGTGTGCTACGCGTTTATTGATTTGGTGCCGGTAATACCCCGGCGTGGCAGTCACTTTTTCTTGCTTGCCCAAGAAAAAGCTAACCAAAAAGAAGGGCATCCCAGTTCACTGGTCGCCCTTTGGGCGACTTCCCTGCGTTGCTCACCAAGCAGGGCTGCTGCGGAACTCGGCAACTCGCAGGAGCCCCAAAAGCCAAGTCAAAACCAGCGGAAGAACTGGATTCGGGTCATACCGACACCTCATGTTATTTTTTCGGAGCTTGCTGTGTAATGCGACAAGCGCTCCGCATACCGCGCCAACAAATCCACTTCCAAATTCACGCGACTACCCTGCTTGAGATATTTAAGCGTAGTCATCTCCAGCGTATGCGGAATTAAATTCAATGCAAATTGCCTGCCCGCTACTTGATTCACCGTCAGGCTCACGCCATTGACCGTGATCGAGCCTTTAGTGGCGACAAACATAGCGATCTCGTCAGGCGCGCTAATTTCGAGCACATAACAATCGCCCACCGGTTCAAAGCGCACCACCTCGCCCACCCCATCCACATGCCCGCTGACCAGATGGCCGCCCAGACGATCGGCTAGACGCAGTGCTTTTTCCAGATTCACTTCGCTATTCAGATCAAAGCCGACGGTGCAGCGCAATGTTTCTGCGGACACATCCACATCGAAACTTTTTGGATCGAAGCGCACCACGGTTAAGCACACACCGTTGACGGCGATGCTGTCACCCAGTTTCACATCGCTCATATCCAGTGCGCCGACCTGGATCGCAAGGCGCTGATCTTGGCCGCGTGGTTCGCTGCGCGCGATTTTTCCGACTGCTTGGATGATTCCGGTAAACATAATTAACTCACTCTTGCCATGACACGAATATCCTGCCCCACTAGCCGCACATCTTGCACGACTAGATTTTTAGCTTGATCCATTTGCTGCAATTCCGGCAGCGCAAATAGTCCGCGCGCCGCATCGCCCATCAGTAGCGGAGCGAGATACAACACGATCTCATCCACCAACCCCGCCTTGAGCAGCGCGCCATTGAGCGTTGCACCCGCTTCGATCATCAACTCATTCACTTCGCGCTCTGCCAAGGCTTGCAGCAAGCGTATTAAATCGACGCGGCCATCGCTGCCAGATAACACTAGCACCTCGGCACCGGCGCGTTGTAAGGCTTGAGACTTCGCGGCATCTTCTATCCCACAGACGATCAGCGTGTTGCCGCCTGTCAGTATTTTTGCATTGGGTGGTGTCTTAAGCGAGGAATCAACGATCACGCGCAAGGGCTGGCGCGTCGTCGCAATCTCGCGCACATTCATGTGCGGATCATCCGCCAGCACCGTGCCTACGCCGGTCAGGATCGCACAAGACCGCGCGCGCCAATGTTGCACATCCATTCTGGCGGCGGGGCCGGTAATCCATTTCGATACGCCATTATTCAGTGCAGTTTTGCCATCCAGGCTGGCCGCTGCTTTCAAGCGCACCCAGGGCTGGCCGCGCGTCATGCGCGAGATGAAGCCGATATTCAGTGCCTGCGCTTGCGCTTCCATCAAACCAATTTCAACCTGAATACCCGTTCGTGCTAGCCGCGCCATACCTTGCCCTGCCACTTGCGGATTGGGGTCGCGCATGGCGGCGACGACACGCGCTACGTCCGCCGCGATGAGCGCATCGGCGCACGGCGGGGTGCGCCCATGATGCGAGCACGGCTCTAGCGTGACATAGACCGTAGCACCGCGCATTCTCTCGCCCGCTTTTTGCAAGGCATGTATTTCTGCATGCGGTGTGCCAGCACGCTCGTGCCAGCCTTCGCCCACTACTTGTCCATCGCGCACGATAACGCAACCAACGCGCGGATTAGGGCTGGCGCTGTAGAGGCCGCCTTCTGCCAAGCGCAATGCCTGGGCCATGTAGCGATGATCGTCGATGGAATACACGGGGTAAGAACTTTCTCAAAAACGGCTTTTTGCCACGGATGCACACGGATAAACACAGATAAAACCAAATTCAAATTGAAACCCATGCTGCAAAAACCGGGCATACCCGAGGGGAGGAACAAGGCCTTGATAATCAGTGAACATCCGTGTTCATCCGTGGCTGAATTGCTTTTAAAGCATTTATTTCTTTTTGCTGGTTTTAGCGGAAGTTTTCGCCCGCGTAGCGCTGCTGTCGATGTCTTGAATCACTTCGCGGAAATCTTCTACATCCTGGAAGCTGCGATAGACAGAAGCAAAACGGATATAGGCGACTTTATCAAGTTTGTAGAGCGCGGCCATCACCATCTCGCCGATGCGCCGTGCGGGGATTTCGCGTTCGCCCAGGCTCAGAAATTCTTGCTCGATATGCTGAATCGCAGCATCGACGAACTCGGTCGGTACCGGACGTTTGTGCAGGGCGCGGTCAAAACTGGTACGTAATTTTTCACGCCTGAATTCTTCGCGGATACCGTTTTGTTTCACCACTTGCGGCATGCGTAACTCGGCAGTCTCGTAAGTCGTGAAACGTTTGCTGCATTCGGCACAACGTCTGCGGCGGCGAATGCTATCCCCTTCCTCGCTCACGCGCGAATCGATCACTTGCGTATCGGTCGCGCCGCAGAAAGGGCATTTCATTTTTCAGGCGCCCGCATACAAAGGGGTTGCCTGAGGCCTATTTCCCATACACCGGAAACTTCGCGCACATCGCCTGTGCATCTTTTGCCACGCGCGCGATCACGGCTTCGTCGTTCGGCGCATCGAGCACGTCGGCGATCAGGTTGGACAAGTGCTCGGCTTCAATTTCTTTAAACCCGCGCGTGGTCATGGCCGGAGTGCCGATACGAATTCCGCTGGTAACGAACGGTTTTTGTGGGTCATTCGGAATGGCGTTTTTGTTCACGGTAATATGCGCGCGGCCCAAGGCAGCTTCGGCTTCTTTGCCAGTTAAGTTCTTGGCGCGCAGATCAACCAGAAACAAGTGCGAATCTGTTCGGCCAGAGACGATACGCACACCGCGCTCTTGCAACACCTTGGTCATCACGCGCGCGTTGGCGATTACTTGCTCTTGGTAGTGTTTGAAATCCTTACCCATGGCTTCTTTGAAGGCGATGGCTTTAGCCGCGATGACGTGCATCAACGGGCCGCCTTGCGTGCTGGGAAAAATAGCGGAATTCAGGGGTTTTTCAAATTCGGCTTTGGCCAAGATGATGCCGCCGCGAGGGCCGCGCAGCGTCTTGTGCGTGGTGCTGGTGACGAAATCGGCAATACCCACCGGGCTGGGATACACGCCCGCCGCCACGAGACCGGCATAATGCGCCATATCCACAAACAGATACGCGCCGACGCTATCTGCGATGTGACGAAAACGCTTCCAGTCGATCACCAGCGAGTAAGCGGATGCACCGGCCACGATCATTTTCGGCTTGTGCTCAGTCGCCAGACGCTGCACTTCGTCGTAGTCGATGGCTTCGGTATCAGGATGTAAACCATAAGCCACGGCCTTGAACAGTTTGCCGCTGAAATTAACCGATGCACCATGCGTCAAGTGACCACCGTGCGCGAGGGACATGCCAAGAATGGTGTCGCCTGGTTGCAGTACAGATAAATAAACCGCCGCATTCGCCTGCGAGCCGGAGTGCGGTTGCACGTTGGCGTATTCCGCACCGAACAG
>JAYVBU010000141.1:0-7300 GCA_043750335.1 Betaproteobacteria bacterium
GTAGAAGACCCGTTAAAGATTGCTTTCACATGAAACGTACCACCGGCTCTTACGTCATCTCTACCACCTTGGGTGAATCTGTGCAGGCTTTTGTCCCGCATGCGCTTCCGCCAATCGACCCTGCGCTCGATACAGATGCATTCATCGAGCAGAATCGGCAAGCGGAGTTGGCGTTTGCCCGGCTGTCTGGGGTGTCTGGGCTGGTGCCGTCGGTAGATTGGTTGCTGTATAGCGCGATCCGCAAAGAAGCTTTGCTCACCTCGCAAATCGAAGGGACGCAGGCCACGCTGACCGATTTGTTCGACGAAGAGGCCGGCTTTGCAGTCAGCAATACGGATGATGTGGAAGAAGTCACGAACTACCTGCGCGCCTTCCGACTGGTGCAAGACAATCTGCGCTCGGCCAAGGGCTTGCCTATCAGCGTTCGTTTGCTGTGCGATGCCCACCGTCTGTTGCTGGATGGGGTGCGCGGTGCCGGCAAACAACCGGGCGAATTGCGCCGCTCGCAAAACTGGATCGGTGGCACGCGGCCAGGCAACGCCGCCTTTGTACCGCCGCCAGCAGATCGAATTGCCGGTCTGATGGGCGATCTGGAGCGTTTCATCCACGACACTACATCTACGCTCCCGCCGCTGATCAAGATTGCGCTGGTGCATGCCCAGTTCGAAACCATTCACCCCTTTTTGGATGGCAATGGGCGCATCGGTCGCCTGTTGATTGCCGCGCTGTTGGAGGATTGGGGCTTGTTGCCCCAGCCGCTGATGTATTTGAGTGGCTATTTGAAGCAACATCAGATGGAGTATTACCGGCAGCTTGCCATTATCCGCACCGGTGGTGATTGGGAGTCTTGGGTCACGTTCTTTTTGGAGGCGGTAGTGACGGCGGCGATGGATGCGGAACGCGGCATCATCGCCATCGCCAGCATGGTTGCGGCAGACCGCCGCCGCTTGCTTGCATCGCCCAAGGCCGGCCCCGCCAGCTATCGGCTGTTCGAGTTGTTGCCGATGATGCCGCGCTTCACTATCGAGCGCGTGCGGCGCGAGTTGGATACTAGTTTCCCAACGGCGACTGCGGCAGTCAAAGTGCTTGAAGATCTAGGTATTGTGAACGAGGTGACTGGGCAGAAAAAGAATCGCAGTTATAGCTACGAGCAATACATCGAGTTGCTGACCAAGTAATTTCAGGACCCCTCCATGGAGATGAAAAAGATCAACTCCGGCAAGCTACGCGCCATCGGCTACGATGCACGCGCGCGGCTACTGCAGGTACAACTCGATGATGGCAGCACGCTGCAATATAGCGGCGCGGGCGAAGAAGCCTGGCAGCGCCTCAGCAGCTCGGGCTCTGCCTGGCGTTATTATCGCGATAACATTGAAGAGGAATTCACCGTCAAGCGTGTTTCAGCTAATGCCGCCGCTGGTAAAAACCCGCTCGATGATTTATTTGGCAAATCCTAACTCGCATCCACGCTTATTCACCTGCCTATCGTATCCACCATGAGCCAATATCACTTAGACGCGATCGCCGCAGCGCAAGCGGGCGATTGGGGTCGCGCGCATAAGATTGTGATGCCGCATCATGATGTGGTGTCGTGCTGGATTCATGCGGTGGTGCATAAGGTTGAGGGGGATGCGGGTAATAGCAAGTATTGGTATGCGCGTACATCGCATGCGTATGAGGATTTTGTGGATGTGGCTGAGGAATTAGCGGCGATTAAACGCGCAGCCGAGAAAATGTTGTAGGGAAGTTTTCCCCTCTACCCTGCCCCTAAATTGCAAAGAGTACCCGATGGCTGCTCGCTGCCCTCGGCACATTGTGCGCATTCAGGCGCTTGCAGATTGCTTCGTCGCTGCGCTCCTCGCAATGACAGGCTTTTGTAAAGGCTCCTTGGGTATTCAGCAGACTGCTTGCACCGCAAGCAATGCACTGCCTTACATTAAGGAAGGTCTGCAAAAGTTCCGCCAGTGTCATACCGGCGAAAGCCGGTATCCAGATAGCCGTTGATTTACCGCCGCTTTCAAAAACCCTGGATACCGGCTTCCGCCGGTATGACGGGCTTTTACGGGGCTGCTTTAAAGATTTCTTTAATTGTTGTGATTCATATTAAGGCCCGCGATTATTTTCACATCTTAACCAGCTTGCATTCCTGGCCCACAGCCAAGCCGGTCTTCGCCGGAAATTTACCCGGATTAAACTTAGCAGCGCCGATGCTCGCACCATATTTCGTCAAGGCGTTGTGTACCGTGGCTGCCGAAGCCGGCATCAGTCGCGAGACTCTGTATCGCGCACTCTCGCCCAAGGGTAATCCGACATTGAAGACATTGCTCGCTGTGCTCAAAGCGGTAGGAATGAAACTATCGGTAGAACCAGAGCAGCGCGCTGCTGCTTAACTGGTGCTTGGTTGGGACACCGCTACGACATATGGGAAAAAGTTTCGTAACTATGCCTTTTGTGGTCCATTCAACTCGTAGCTGGTGCTGCGCCCGCCCGCCACAGATTTTTTTAACACACCAAGTGCTAACAGCTCCGTGATGTCGCGTAGCGCCGTGTCCATCGAATACTTGGCGAGGGTTGCCCACTTGCTACTGGTGAGCTTGCCTTCAAAGCCATCGAGCAGCCGATTGAGCAGCTTCACCTGCCGCTCGTTCAGCGGCGTCATGGCCCAACGCTGCCAGAACTGCGCCTTGGCCAGTACAGCGTCGAGCGTGTGTTGCGACTGATCGACTGATCGGTGCAGGATATTGAGGAACCAAGCGAGCCACTCAGTGACATCAAGCGACCCTTTTTGGGTGCGCTCCAGAATATCGTAGTAGGTCTTGCGTTCCCGCTGGATCTGCGCTGACAGACTGTAGAAGCGCTGAGTGCTGCCATCTGCGCGAGCCAGGAATAAGTCACCCACAGCACGTGCGATGCGGCCATTGCCGTCGTCGAAAGGGTGCAAGGTGACGAACCACAAATGAGCGAGCCCCGCCTTAATCAGCAGCGGCTCGCTCGACGCGCCATTAGCCCACGTCAAAAAATGTTTGATTTCGGATTTCAGCTTAGCGGCAGGCGGCGCTTCGAAATGCACCCGCTGGCGGCCGAGGGGGCCAGACATCACCTGCATCGGGCCGCTTGCATCGTCGCGCCAGCCGCCCACATTGATGCGGACAAGGCCCGAGTAACCGGTGGGGAAGAGTGCCGCGTGCCAGCCGAACAAGCGATCTCGGGTGACCGGCGCATTGCAGTTGGCCGTAGCATCGAACACCATCTCGACGACGCCTTCGATGTGACGGTCCGCCGGGGCCAGCGCGCCAATGTCCACGCCGAGACGGCGGGCAATGGACGAGCGCACAGACTCGACATTGAGCTGCTCGCCCTCGATCTCGCTGGTCTTGACCACGTCCTCGGTCAGAGCTGACAGGCTGGCCTGGTCGCGCAAAGCCATGCCGACATCGGCCAAGCGCCCCATCAAGAGCCCTTGAGCACGGCTCACATCGGCCAAGGGCCTCGCCAGCGCTGCCAGGTCGTAGCGCCAACCCGGCCAGTCGCTGGCCTGCCAGATGTAGTTATAATCTCCGCTTTTCATGCGGAGATTATGGGTTGAATTCTCCGAACTCGCAAGCTAATCGACGCACATTATGCGGTGATACGCCGCAGCGTCGTTGTCGTGAGTCAATCTTTCTCCAACGCCGCAGCCTCCGCCGCGCTCAGCATCCGCCCCGGCAATGGAAACAAGCCTGGCACACGCTGCATGTAGCGCCGATAGCGTTCGCCGTAATACACCAGCAGTTTTTTCTCTTCCATGCGCGAGCCGATGGTGAAATAAATACTCGCCGCCACGCTCGTTATGAACTGCGCCAAATTCATATCGCGCGACCACAGCAACACCATCGCAAAAAAATACCATGGGTGGCGTACAAAGCGATGCAGCGGCGAAATCTTTAGATGCGCTAGCTCATTCACCGCCGCGACGTGCCCCCGCCATTGCCGTATCCCCCAAAACTCTTGCATGTCGTAATACTGCAACGACCACACAAAACCCAGCACTGCCAATATGGCCAAGGTATTGCTCGCCACACTCGCCGCGCCATGCCACTGCCACACTACCGGCCACGCATGCGCCGCCATGATCCAAACAATGGGCAAGAGCAAAGCCAGCGCCAGTGCATTAAATGCCAAGCGATACGCAGGCATCAAACCGGGCCAGCGTGCGGCAAACCACCGCTTTACCCAGAGCGAAGCCAGCAGCGAATGCACAACAAAATACAGCAGCCAAGCGGCAAGCAAAGTGAGCGTGTTTAACCAAATATCTGGGGGCATCGTGGGAGCAAGCATAGCGATTAACACCACCCGTCTCTAGGTTAGGGCACACCGCAAGCGGCGGCGCAATATTTTTTAGCGTTAGAACTGATCGCGGCGAGGCAGGTCATGAACGCACAAACAACAGCAACGGACCGTAATCTCTACCATCCGCCGCTCGCAAGGCATCGATGTATTTTTGCCGTATCTCGCTATCGGTCATCCGATTCCCCGCGCCCCAACTAAATTTTTGTACGCCATGTTGCACCAGCAACAAATCTGCCATGGTGCGAGAGAGCCGCCCATTGCCATTGGCGAATGGATGAATCGCCACCAAGCGGTGACTAAAGCGTAGCGCGATTTCGTCTAATACATAGTGCTTAAACTCAAGTTGTGTTTTCACGTCCTCGCAAAGATCATGCAACGCGGGTTGAATCTGAACCGGATCGACGCCAATGTTTTTCTCAGTACTGCGGAATGTGCCTGCCCAGCGCCAAGTGTCGCCGAACATGCGTTTGTGCAGCCTGCGCACAAAGCCGCTCTCGAACATATTTTTATGTTTACGCGAAAATGCCCACTGCTCGGCTTGCAGAATATTCAGCATTTCCCACTCATTCAACTGCGCATGAGTAGCGATATGCGAAGGGAGTAGCCCCGCCGCTTCGTCAGGGTCGAGCGGCGTGGCTCGGGGCGCGTAATCAAAATCTATTGCCATAGCTTGCGTATATTGCCGCGCAATAGAGATTCGACGAGCAGCTTGCGCTGCCGCTCCTTTTGATTCACCCCCACGCCTTGCGCTTCCAGTTTCATGGAATGATCTGTCTGCTTAAGCAGTGACTCCGCCACCACGTTGGCCTGCTGCGCCAACACTGCATCCAGTGTGCCGCGCTCAGGCACAAGCGCATACACCACCCGGCAACCCATGGCTTGCGCCAAGCGATCCAAACTAACGAGCGTAATACGGTGCTCTGCCTCGGCCTTTTCAAGGTCCTGTACCGACTGGCGGCTAATACCCATGCGCCCGGCCAGCTGCGCCTGAGTCATGCCCAATGCTTCGCGAATTGCCCGCACCCACCCGCGCGGCGGCGGCAGCGTAGCCTCCTGCCCCGGATATGCCAGCAACGCATCCGCCAATTGCATGCGCTTCAAGTCTCTATTTTTAGCAGTCATTTCAGCTCCATAGCCGGTTAAAACCGGCACATTATAATTATAATGCAGTCTATGACCGGCTTTTGTCAATGTATATGCCTGTTATAAGCTGCTTTATTGTTTAAGTGGCAAGCGTTAATTCGGCGTTTGCCCTATATTTTCAGCACTTCACATATATTTGTCGGGAATTGCCCCGCTGTGCGACCAATAGCCATCGCCCCACAACTATGAGCAAAAACCCATGTTTTCAACCCGAATGCTGCAAGCCCTCCTCCTCACGCTTAGCCTGGGCACGCTGGTTAGCGCCTGCGCCAAAGAAACCCCTAGCGCGCCCGCTAACCCTGCATTGAACAACCCGCATGCTCAGCTTGATAGCATCGTGCTCGGCATGGGCTGCTTCTGGGGTGCAGAAAAACGCATGTCTGAAATTGCAGGCGTAGTCGATGTAGAGAGCGGCTATGCCAATGGCGATATCGCGGGCAACTATCGCGCCGTCCTCGCCCATGAGCGCGATGTGCGCGCGGGTCGTGCCACGCAGCGTAACCATGCAGAGGTGGTGAAGGTCACATTCGACCCTGCAAAAACCACGCTCGAAACTGTGCTCATCAAGTTCTGGGAAAGCCATAACCCCACTCAAGGCGACCGCCAAGGCAACGATGTGGGAACCAACTATCGCAGCGCCATCTACACCCACGGCGCGGCGCAGCAAGAAATCGCGCTCAAAACCCGCGTGACCTACCAGCAAGCGCTCACCCAAGCCAAGTTGGGCAACATCACCACCGACATTGACGCGCTTAAAAACTATTTCCCCGCTGAGGATTACCACCAGGACTACCTCAAGAAAAATCCCAATGGCTATTGCGGCTTGGGTGGCACGGGTGTGCGCTATCCAGGCTCTAAAAATGCCGCGCAAGCCCAAGTGCCTCAACTCAACGGCAAGGCGTTGAATTTCGAGCGGCAACTAGTCGTGTTTGAGGCGGAGGAGTGCGCGTTTTGCAAACAATTCAAGGCCGAAATTCTCGACCATTGGCAGAGCCCCGCCGCCATCAAGAGCACGCTCAACCCCAATGCGCCCACCGGCTGGACGCTGGAAAAAGCCTTGTTTGCCACGCCCACCATCGTGCTCTTTGAAAAAGGTAAAGAAGTTTCGCGCTACACCGGCTACAGCGGCCAAGCCGCCTTCTGGAAATGGCTGGGCTTTCAGTTGCTCACACCCGCGCAACAAAAAATCGCCTTCGAACAAGGCACCGAGCGCCCCGGCACCGGTTCGCATCTGGATGAAAAGCGCCCCGGCACTTTTGTCGATCCGATCACCGGCGCGGCCCTCTTCCGCAGCGACACGAAATTTGACAGCGGTACTGGCTGGCCCAGTTTTTTCAATCCAGTCCAAGGCGGTATCACGCTGCACGAAGACAAAGCGTACGGCATGCGCCGCGTAGAAGTGCTCAGTGCCAGCTCCGGCATCCACTTAGGCCACGTCTTCGACGACGGCCCTGCGCCAACACATAAGCGTTACTGCATTAATGGGAATGTGTTGAAATTTGTGCCGGATGCGGGGAAGTAAGCATCACTCGCGAATAGTATTCTAAGCCTCGCCCTTATCCTGGCCGCAATGGCTAGGTGATATCGACATCTGCTCATCCCAAGTTTTAGTCTCAAGCTTTATCCAGGACTAGCGCTATCATCCTTCTGCTTTATAATATTTTTTTTCGTAAACCATCAAAGCACCGAATGAAAATCCCGGTCAGTGAACTCCTTGTTAAATTTCTAGAAAATCTCGGCGTTAAATATATTTTCGGCATCCCCGGCTCGCATGTATTGCCGGTCTATGACGCGCTCTTTGATTCGTCGATTCAATCGCTGTTGGTGA
>JAYVBU010000142.1:0-7284 GCA_043750335.1 Betaproteobacteria bacterium
CTCGTGACATGCTCGTGTAGTGCTTCGGTGGTGGTGAATCCGTGCGCATGAATTTCGATCTGCATGAAAAGTCTCCTTCTGAATGCCTTAGGGGCGTGACGGTTGAACTCGACGGGCCAAGGATAGGCGTCAATTAGCAGCAAGAAAAGCAGAGAAATTCTGTTATATCATTCGGAATTTACGAACTGCTGAGGCGCTGCCATGATGAATTACAAGCAGTTGCATTACTTCTGGGCGGTGGCAAAGACGGGCAGCATTGTTCGCGCGTGCGAACAACTGAATCTGACGCCGCAAACCATTAGCGGTCAGATTGGCTTGCTTGAAAAAACACTGGGCGTTGAATTATTCCGGCGCGCCGGGCGGGGCCTCGAACTCACGGAGACCGGTCGGCTCGCACTTTCCTATGCCGAAGAAATTTTCCAGGTAGGCGGCGAGTTGGAGGAAGCGTTACGCAGCCATCCTAGGGAGCATCAAGTTCGGTTTCGGGTGGGGATTGCTGACGTCGTGCCCAAATCAATCGCCTACCATCTGCTGGCCCCGGCGATGATGCTGCCCGAGCCGGTGCGCATTGTCTGCCGGGAGGACAAGCTGGAGCGTTTGTTGGCGGAACTGGCGATCCAGCGCCTCGACCTGGTGCTGGCGGACAGTCCAATGCCCGCAGAGATGGATGTGAAGGGATATAGCCACAAGCTGGGCGAATGCGGCATTAGCTTTTTTGCCACACCGAAACTCGCCGCTCTATACGGCAGCGAGTTCCCGCGCGCCTTGCATGGCGCGCCGCTGCTGGTTCCCGGCGAAAATACAATCATCCGGGGACGCCTCATGCGTTGGTTTGGTGAGCAACAGATTCAACCGCGTATCGTGGGTGAATTCGACGACAGCGCCTTGATGAAAGCCTTTGGCCAATCGGGCATCGGTATTTTTATCGCGCCCTCGATCATCGCGGATGAGGTGCAACGGCAATATGGCGTCAAACTGATCGGCCAGACCGACGATGTCGTGGAACGCTTTTACGCCATTTCGGTTGAACGTCGGCTTACCCATCCGGCAGTGGTGGCCGTCACGGAGGCAGCGCGCCAGGAACTGTTTGCCAAGGGCGGTAACCGCTAGTGTATTTCCTATCACCTGGATCAGGTGCCGTGCCGCTTATTCATGCGGGGCGGCATGGATGCCTCGTTGCTAGTCAGCGCTTTTTGTATCGCCAAGGCTTGCGACAAGGTGTCTTCTACGCGCTCGCCTAGATAAGTGAAGTGCCCCATTTTGCGACCGGCGCGCGCTTCTCGTTTGCCGTAGAGATGTAATTTCGCCCCCGGATGGCTAAGCACCTTATCCCAGGGCGGCGCTTGCGCCGAACGCCATAAATCGCCGAGCAAATTCACCATCACGACCGGGCTTAATAAACGCGCATCGCCCAAGGCTAGGCCGCACAAAGCGCGCACTTGCTGCTCAAATTGTGATGTCGCACACGCATCTAGGGTGTAGTGCCCCGAATTGTGCGGGCGCGGGGCGATTTCATTGACTAATAATTGGCCGTCTTGCGTGATAAAAAACTCCACCGCCATCACACCCTGGTAGGCGAGTAATTCTGCGATGCGTGTGGTGATCTGTGTCGCGCGCGCACCCAGCTCGGCGCTGATGCGCGCGGGGACGATGCCGATATCGAGAATGCCGTCACGATGCTGATTTTCGCTCGGTGGATACACCACGACCTGTCCATCCCACCCACGGGCAATCAGCACGGAAATTTCAGTTTGAATTGTAATCCCTGCTTCCAGCACGCAAGGTTTGCCGCCGAGATCGTCAAATGCTTGTTCCGCCTCATCCAGTGTGCGAACCCAGCGCTGGCCTTTGCCGTCGTATCCGGCGCGGCTTAATTTCATGAGGGCGGGCGGGGTGATTTGCGCGAAAGCGGCGCTCAAGTCTGAGCGCCGCTCCACCGCCGCAAAGGGCGCGGTGTCAAAAGTATTTTCCCGCAGAAAGGTTTTTTCTCGAATGCGATCTTGGGTGACGCTCAGTGCCGTCGCAGCGGGGCATACCGGGCGCGTCTTGGCTAAATAATCGAGTGAACCTGCGGGTACGTTTTCAAATTCGGTGGTGATCGCCGCACACGTTTGTGCGAGTTGTGACAGGGCGGTGTGATCGGTATAGCTGGCGCGGATATGCTGATCTGCCCATTGTGCGGCGGGGCAATTTTCTTCTGGGTCTAACACGACGACGCGATAACCCATCTTGCGCGCGGCCATGACAAAAAACCGTCCGAGTTGACCGCCGCCCAAAATGCCTAAGGTGGCGCCGGGTAAAATCATTTGCGTCACGAGAGTTTCATCTCGTTGACTGCCGCCGTTTGCGCTTGGCGAAACGCGTCTAAACGCTGCGCGAGTGCCGGGTC
This sequence comes from Betaproteobacteria bacterium, assembly GCA_043750335.1. Taxonomy (GTDB): domain Bacteria; phylum Pseudomonadota; class Gammaproteobacteria; order Burkholderiales; family Thiobacteraceae; genus RBG-16-58-11. The sequence goes on from JAYVBU010000142.1 coordinate 2,390, forward strand.
GTGTAAGGCCAGCATGGCTGCGGCAAACAAGGCGGCGTTAGTCGCGCCCGCCTCTCCGATGGCGAAAGTGGCCACGGGTACGCCTTTGGGCATTTGCACGATCGACAGTAGAGAATCCATACCCTTGAGATAGCGCGATGGCACGGGTACGCCGAGTATGGGTACACGCGTTTTCGCCGCCAACATGCCAGGCAAGTGCGCCGCCCCGCCCGCGCCCGCGATAATGCAGGATAAGCCGCGCGCTTCTGCATCGGCGGCATAGCTAAACAAAAGATCAGGCGTGCGGTGCGCGGACACCACCTGCGCTTCATACGGGATGCCCAAGGCTGCTAATTGCTCCGCTGCTAAGCGCATCACATCCCAATCGCTATTACTTCCCATCACCACACCTACTAGCGGATTTGTCATTGACTTGCTCCTTATTTATTTCAAAACAACTATATGCGCCACCAATGTTTGCGCGTGTCCAGACAGATCAAGCGGCTTGAGCGGGCAAAGTTTAGCGTCAAACGACGTGTCGTGAATGCGTTGGTAAATTGACGCTAGCGCAGCCGCCTCGGCGCGAATGGGGAACCAGCGCAGAAAGGGGAAAATACGTATCAACCCAGCCTGAAACATATGCACCCTTCTATCCATTGCTACCTAGATTTTTGCAGCAGCCCATATTGCCTACGGTAAATAATAACAGCGAGGGATAGGCGCAACCAAGTCATTAGCTTAATGTGCAGCAAGCCAGTACAACGTGCATAAGCCATGCTTACGACAAGGCTTTCTTCGCGCGCTACACTCGATGCTAGAATCCCTGTACAAAATATTAAAATAATAAATGGGCGATTTTTATATGGACTCGAAGGCTCCCGCGATCAGAACAGAAAAGCCGCAGAATGGTGTCAAGGGGCTAAGTCATTGGCGCTATGACTTGAGCGCCGGCATTCAGGTCGCCTTGGTTTCCCTGCCGCTTTCGTTGGGCATTGCTGTCGCATCGGGCGCACCGCCCATTACCGGCGTGATCTCGGCCATTATCGCCGGGCTGGTGTTTCCCTTTTTAGGCGGGGCCTATGTCACGATCAGCGGCCCAGCGGCCGGTTTAGCACCCGCGCTGCTTTCCGGCATGCTGCTGCTGGGTAATGGTGACCTGATCGCGGGTTATCCTTTATTGTTGGTGGCGATTTGCCTGACCGGCGTACTGCAAATATTGCTCAGCTTCGCCAACGCCGGGCGTTTTGCGATTTTCCTGCCTGTTACCGTGGTTGAAGCCATGCTCGCCGCCATCGGCGTCATCATTATTGTGAAGCAACTGCCCACCCTGCTCGGGACAGTGGCCCCGGCCTCCAAGAGCATGCTGACTTCCATCGCCAATTTGCCTCAGGCAGCGCTTGGTCTGCAATCGAGCGTTTTCCTGATCGGCACAATTTGTCTGTTCCTAATGTTCTATTTAAATCGCAGTACGTATGCCTGGTTACGCAAAGTGCCGCCACCGCTGACCGTTGCCGCCATTGGTATTGTGCTGGGTTATGCCTTGCAACTGGATGCCCGTCACCTCATCTCCATGCCTAGCAACATCCTCGAAGGCGGCATTACCTTTCCGGCGTTCGGCGAAGTATGGGAAAGAAAAGAATTGTGGTGGGGCGTGTTATTGGTCGTCATCACCTTGACCCTGATTGATGGCATTGAATCGCTGGCGACGATTGCCGCCGTGGACAAGCTCGACCCATTCCAACGTAAATCCAACGCTAACGTGACGCTGAGAGCCATGGGTATTTCCAATGTCCTGTCCAGCATTGCCGGCGGCTTAACCATCATCCCAGGCGGCGTTAAGAGCCGCGTCAATATCGACGCAGGTGGACGCACACTGTGGGCCAATTTTTACAATGCGCTGTTTCTGATTTTATTTTTGTTAGCCGCTAAAGATTTAATTAGCCGCATTCCCCTAGCAGCGATCGGCGCGATCTTGGTGTATGTGGGCTGGCGCTTGTGCGAGTTTCGCGTATTCAGTCGCACCTATGCTATCGGGCGCGATCAGATCATCATTTTTATGGTCACGATTTTAGCTATCCTGGCGACGGATTTGTTGTACGGCATCTTGCTTGGCATCGCCGCTGAAGTGCTGATGTTGCTGTATTTGCTTACGCCCTCTTTGCGCGTGGTCATCACCGGGCGCTTCACCTTCCGTCAATCGGTTGTCTTGTCCTGGAAAAATCTCGTTAATTTGTTTCGCAATCCGGTCATCTCTTTAAAAGAAGAAACGCGTGACGCTAAACCGCACTATCGCCTCTCCTTAGGGTCGGTGGTGTGCTTCAACCTCATCTTCCTCGACAAACTGCTGCAATCGCTGCCAACGAATGCGTCGATCACGTTGGTGTTGACGGAATCGGGACACATCATCGACCACACCGCAATGGAATACCTACACCAAACGGAAGAGCAATTCGTGCGCGAGGGCCGCGACTTTGAAGTGCAGGGCATGAATCATTATTATCAATTCACGCCACACGCACTCTCCTCGCGCATGAGCAACTTTAAGCTGGTGCGTGAAAAAGCCCGCCTATCTGCGCGCTCGGAGCACATGCGCGATTTTGCGGCGCAGCATCAATTGAGCTTCTCGGCACCTGTGATCGGTCTGCTCGATCCGCACAATTTCGTGTACTTGCGGCGCGGGGCGGACAAGACCGAAAGCAATGTGATGCAAGGTACGCACGGCACTTGGGGCCTTAAGATTTTTGATTACAGCCATACCGCCGCACCCGATTACTATGTAGAGCATCTGCACACTTTGGCTTTATTAACCGCGCCACCAGATGCCCCAGCACTGCCGGTCGCGGTCATCACGCCAGAAAATTATCTGGAACGCTATTTAGTCGAAATGCAAGACGCCCAGTGGGATGCCCTAGCAGAAACCGGCTACGGCTACCGTGTCTTTGCTCAGGATGAGCCTTTGGCTGCGTCGGCCTTGGCGCACCGGATCGCACCTTTCCTCAAGCAATATCCCGGGGTCTATGTAGAAAGCCGTGGCCACGTCTTGCTTATATTTTGCCCCGGCCTGGAACTGGCGACGGCGCAGGACTTAGCGGGTATTTTTGAGTTGCTGGATAGGCTCACTATAAAAACGGATTAACGCAGCACTTGTCACACAGGTGTCGGAAAGCACAGCGTACAAGCACTTGAATTTCTCCATGGCGAGCTGCTTTTCAAGGTTCAGGTTTGCAAAACAGCCGCCACCCGTGCCAAAACCGCGTTTGCCTCATCGATCAGGAAGTTTTTGAATGCCAGGGCTGAGGCGGTCAAGCGTTTATCCTTGCGGTGCACGATATACCAGTGGCGACGTAGGGGGAAATCCTTTACGTCCAGCAGCTTGAGGCGCTTGGCTTCGAGTTCCAGCTCCACGGTATGCAACGACACCACTCCCAGCCCCAGGCCCGCCTGGACTGCCTGCTTGATCGCCTCGGTACTGCTCATCTCCATGCCGGTATGCAGCTTGACGCCATGCGCCTCAAAAAAACGGGTCATGGCGATGCGTGTGCCGGAACCCTCCTCGCGAATTAGAAACGTTTCTTGCTCCAATCGCGCGAGCGGAATGGATTTCTTGCGGGTCAGCTCATGTTTCATTGGTGCGATCACCACCAAGGGATTCTCCATGAAAGACTCCGCCACCAGGTCCAGGCCGTCCGGCGGCTGGCCCATGACAGCCATGTCCATTTCGTTGTTGGCCAACTGCTGTAGCAGCGCCTGGCGGTTGGTCACATTAAGGCTGACGGTGACTGTGGGAAAACGCTGACTAAAGGTAGCAAGCAGCTGTGGCACGAAATAGTTGGCGGTGCTGGCCACCGATATTTTCAACTTGCCGCGTTTCAGTCCTTTGAGCTCGGACAGCACGGCCTCCGCCTCGCTCAACTGCTGGGCGATCATCCGGCTATAATGGGCCAATTCGTGCCCGGCCTCGGTCAGATAGATTTTCTTGCCCAACTGCTCGAACAAAGCCGTACCAACATTCTCTTCTAACTGCTTGACTTGCATGGAAACTGCGGGCTGAGTGAGATGTAGCTCATGCGCCGCACGCGAAAAACTCAAGTGGCGCGCAACGGCCTCGAACACGGATAATTGGCGAAAAGTCAGGTGTAACATCAGTGTCCCAGGCGACGAATAACTATAAGCTTTATCTTATCCTAATCATCAAAACTTTTCACTGTTACTTATAACCAGTGCCGCCTATAGTCCTGGCTCACGCTGCTATTCCTAACGCAGCGTTCAGAATTTTTTATCTACAAACTGGAGGTTGTTTATGGCCGCAAAAACTTACAGCGCTGGCGTCAAGGAGTATCGCCAGACTTACTGGATGCCCGAATACACACCGCTGGATACCGATATCTTGGCCTGTTTCAAGATCACTCCCCAGGCCGGCGTGGATCGTGAAGAAGTAGCTGCTGCTGTAGCTGCCGAGTCCTCCACCGGTACCTGGACAACGGTCTGGACTGATCTTTTAACCGACATGGACTACTACAAAGGCCGCGCCTACCGCATCGAAGATGTGCCGGGTGACGATACCTGCTTCTACGCCTTTGTCGCTTATCCGATCGACCTGTTTGAAGAAGGCTCGGTAGTGAACGTGTTCACCTCGCTGGTGGGTAACGTGTTTGGCTTCAAAGCCCTGCGCGCCCTGCGTTTAGAAGACGTGCGCTTCCCAATCGCTTACGTGAAAACGTGCGGTGGCCCACCCATGGGTATCCAGGTTGAGCGTGACATTTTGAACAAATATGGTCGTCCGCTGTTGGGTTGCACCATCAAACCGAAACTGGGTCTGTCGGCTAAGAACTACGGTCGCGCTGTGTACGAATGCCTGCGCGGCGGTTTGGACTTCACCAAAGACGACGAAAACATCAACAGCCAGCCGTTTATGC